>NZ_JBFAOO010000045.1:0-47771 GCF_040675265.1 Microbispora sp. NPDC049633 | reverse complement strand
GCCGCCGGCGGCCTGCCGCTGCTCACCGCCGCGCTGCTCCCCTTCCGGGGCACGCTGGCCCTGCCGAGCGTCATCCTGCTGTTCCTGACCACCGTCGTGGGCGTGGCGTTGATCGGCGGGATGTGGCCGGCGATCACGGCGGCGGTCGCCGGCTCCCTGCTGCTGAACTTCTTCTTCACCCCGCCGCTGCACACCCTGACGATCGCGAATCCCGAGAACCTCTTCGCCCTGGTCGTCTTCGTGTTCGTCGCGGCGGCGGTCAGCATGATCGTGGACGTGGCGGCCCGCCGTACGCGGGAGGCCGCCCGCGCGGGGGCGGACGCCGAGATCCTGTCCGCGCTGGCCGGGCACGTGCTGCGCGGCGAGGCCGCCGTGCCCTCCCTGCTCGCGCGTACGCGGGAGACGTTCGGCCTGGCCGCGGTCACGCTGCTGGAACGGCGCCCCGAGGTGGGGCAGGGACCGGACGACCGGTCGGACCCGGGCTCCTGGCGGATCGTGGCCACCGCGGGGGGAGAGCCGTGCGCCTGCCCCGGCGCCGCCGACGCCGACGTGGACATCGACGACGACCTCGTGCTCGCCGCGCGCGGCCGGCTGCTCGACGCCTCGGAACGCCGCGTGATCGAGGCGTTCGCCGCGCAGGTCGCCGTGGCTCTGCGGCAGGAACGGCTGCAGGAGGAGGCCGAGCAGGCCAGGCCGCTCGCGGAGGCCGACAGGATGCGCACCGCGCTGCTCGCGGCGGTGAGCCACGACCTGCGCACCCCGCTCGCCGCAGCCAAGGCCGCCGTGGAGAGCCTGCGCGCCACCGACGTCGAGTGGTCCGCGCAGGACCGTGCCGAACTGCTGGAGACCGCGGACGAGTCGCTGGCCAGACTCGACCGTCTGGTGGCGAACCTGCTCGACATGAGCCGCCTGCAGGCCGGGGTGCTCGGCGTGGCCGCCCAGCCGGTCGCCGTCGAGGAGGTCGTGCCCCGGGCGGTCGACGACCTCGGGCCGCTCGCCGCCGAGGTGAGGCTCGACATCCCGCCCGACCTGCCCGAGGTCGTCGCCGACCCGGCGCTGCTGGAGCGGGTGCTCGCCAACGTCGTCGCCAACGCCGTCCGCTACACCCCCGCCGGGGAGAGCGTGCTCGTCACCGCCAGCAGGTACGGCGAGCGGGCCGAGATCCGGATAATCGACCGTGGGCCCGGTGTGCCGCGCGACGCCTACGACCGGATCTTCCTGCCCTTCCAGCGGCTGGGGGACCGGGACAACCACACCGGGGTCGGGCTGGGCCTGGCCCTGGCGCGCGGACTGGCCGAGGCGATGGGAGGAAAGTTGACACCCGACGAGACTCCCGGGGGAGGGCTCACCATGGTCCTCACCCTGCCCGTGGCCGTACACGCCGGCGACGTGCCCGGGCTTCCGCTGGAGCTCGGCGGCGGAGCGCCGTGAGCCGCATCCTCGTCGTCGACGACGAGCCGCAGATCCTGCGCGCGCTGCGGATCAACCTGGTCGCGCGCGGATACGAGGTCGCCGTCGCGGCGGACGGCGGCTCGGCGCTGCGCGAGGCCGCCGACCGGCGTCCCGACCTGATCGTGCTGGACCTCGGGTTGCCCGACATGGACGGAGTCGAGGTGATCCACGGCGTACGCGGCTGGAGCAGCGTGCCGATCATCGTGCTGTCGGGGCGCAGCGGCAACCAGGACAAGATCGACGCGCTGGACGCCGGGGCGGACGACTACGTCACCAAGCCCTTCGGGGTGGACGAGCTGCTGGCCCGCGTGCGGGCGGTCACCCGGCGCACCGGCCCCCGGGAGAGCGAGCCGGCCCGCGTACGGATCGGCGACCACGAGGTCGACCTGGCCGGCAAGACCGTCTCCGGCGACGTGCGGCTGACCCCGACCGAGTGGCGCATCCTCGAACTCCTCGTCCGCAACCCCGGCAAGCTGATCGGCCAGCGGCAGCTGCTGAGCGAGGTGTGGGGCGTGCGGTACGTGAAGGAGACGCACTACCTGCGCCAGTACATGGCCCAGCTCAGGCGCAAGCTGGAGCGGGATCCCGCCCATCCCGTCCACCTGATCACCGAGCCCGGCATGGGCTACCGCTTCGTCCCCTGACGCCCCCGCCCGGGCTCAGTCGTCGGGGTTCGTCGTGCCGGCGAGGAACGTCATCTCCAGCAGGGCGGGGGACAGGTCCACCCCGGTGACGACGCCCGCCAGGGCGAACGCGGCGGCGATCGGATCCCGCGGCATGGGGTCGTCGAAGCCGTCGCGGCCGAGCCCCACGTCGCGCATCTCGCCGAGCCACCGGTCGGGGTCGTCGCCGGACCGCAGGTGCGGCGCCAGGGGTTCGAACTGCGTGATCACCCGGCCGTCGATCGCGTGGGCGAAGTCGTCGGAGGCGTAGTCGTGCCTGCTGACCGCCACGACCTCGGTCCCCCGCGACACGCGCTCGAGCACGCCGGTCTCGGCGGCGACCCGCCAGCCGCCGGGCTCGACGAGGACGGTCCAGTCGCCCAGCCGCACGGCGCCGGCCCAGGCGGCGTCCATGCCGTCCGAGCTCTCCAGGCACTCCTCCGCGTTCTCGTCCAGCTCCTCGAACGTCATCTCGTCGATGGTGCTCTCGTCCACGCCCAGGCGGACGAGCACCTCCCGGGGCGCGAGCCCGCGGACGAAGGACACCCCGAAGATGGAGCCCAGCGGCCCGTCGCCGGATAACCAGCCGAATTTCACGTCGATGTCCGACATGGCGACCTCTCTCATCTGCTGCCGGACATCATGGCAGCGATCACCGTTCGGCGCCCGGCCTCCCGGCCGTCGCAGGGGGCGGGAATGTCGGTCGCGTGCGGAAGAATCGCTCTCATCATGACCACCACCACCGCGCCGATCGAGGTGCCCACCCGTTCCCTGCCGGTCGAGCTGGTCGACGGTCCAGGGGGCAGGCTCTACCTGCTCCCCTTCGCGCCGCTCACCGCGGACGACTGCGAGGCCCTGTCCGTGCTCCTCGCCGCCCGGGCCGCCGCCGTACGGCGCGGTGAAGCCGTGGCGCCGGAGCAGACCCGGCCGGAGTTCGACGCGTGATCATCTGGCTGAACGGGACGTTCGGCGTGGGCAAGACCACCACGGCGGCGGAACTCGTGCGATCGATCCCGCGGGCGCACTTCTTCGACCCCGAACAGGTCGGCGTCATGCTCACGCACGCCACGGGCCTGCCGAAGGTCGGGGACTTCCAGGACTGGACGCTGTGGCGGACGCTCGTCGTGGAGACCGTCACACGGCTGGCCGGCCAGGTCGGCGGCGTCCTCGTCCTGCCCCAGACCGTCCTGGTCGAGGACTACTGGCGGGAGATCCGCGCGGGCCTGGAGGCGGCCGGTGTCCCGCTGCGCCACTTCGTGCTCCACGCCGACCGGGCCACGCTCCTGCGGAGGATCGAGGGCGACACGCCCTCGAACTCGCGGTGGAGGCTCGACCATCTGACCGCCTACCAGGACGCCCTCCCCTGGCTCCGCCGCGAAGGCCGGCTCGTCGACACGACCGGCCTCCCGCCCGCCGGCGTCGCGGCACACATCGCCGCCACCGTCGCGCCCGACCAGCTCTGAACCGCCAGAGGCCATTCCGCAGGGCGATGTGGCGAGCGTCACATCGGGTGCGTGTCACGTACGGCCGGGCCGTTTCCATCTGCTGGTCGTCAACGGTGAGACGAGGAGGCGGAGACGATGAGCGCACGGCACGAAGACGGCGTGGCGACCACACACCGGGTGGTGATCCTGGGCGCGGGGTACGCGGGCCTGTCCGCGGCGATCCAGCTCGCGTCGCGGGTCAAGCGGAGCGGCAATGTGCGGGTGACTCTGGTGAACGCGCAGGAGCGGTTCACCGAGCGGCTGCGGCTGCACATGTCGGCGACCGGGCAGCGGCTCGCCGAGCTGAGCATCCCCGAACTGCTTGCGGGCACGGGCGCCCGCTTCGAGCGCGGATGGGTGACGGCGGTGGACGCGGACGCGAAGACCGTGCGGATCGACGACGAGCGCGTCCTGCCCTACGACACCCTGGTGTACGCGCTGGGCGGCGTGGCCGACACCGCGGCGGTGCCGGGCGCCGAGGACCACGCGTACACCCTGGACAGCGCCCAGGACGCCGGGACGCTGGCCGACCGGCTGTCGCGGCTCGGCGGCGGCACGGTGGCGGTCGTCGGCAGCGGGCTGACCGGCGTCGAGTCGGCCGCGGAGATCGCCGAGCGGCACCCGGAGCTGCGCGTCGTGCTGCTGGGCCGCAGTGAGCCCGGCGCGGACATGACCCCGAAGGCCGGCGCGTACGTGCGGTCCGCGCTCGAGCGCCTGGGCGTCGACGTACGAAGCGGGGTCGAGGTGGTGAAGGTGCTGCCCGGCACGGTCGAGCTGGCCGGCGGGCAGAGCGTGGCGGCGGACGCCGTCCTGTGGACGAGCGGCACGCGGGTGTCGCCGCTGCCGGCAGCCGCCGGGCTGACCGTCGACGCGCACGGCCGCATCGTGACCGACGCCGCCCTGCGCTCGGTCTCCCACCCCGACGTGTACGCCGTGGGCGACGCGGCGGCGATCCGCCAGGGTTACGGCGTCATGCACGGCACCTGCCAGGGCGGCATGCCGACCGGTGTCCACGCCGCGGTGTCGATCGTCCAGACGATCAAGGGCAGGCGGCCCAAGCCGTTCCGCTTCGGCTACTACCACACGCCGGTCAGCCTGGGCCGGCACGACGCGGTCGTGCAGTTCACCCACCCCGACGACAGCCCGCGGCGGCTGTACCTGACCGGCCGCGCGGCGGTCCGCTATAAGGAGACGGTGACCGCTTCACCCTGGCCCACATGGGGACGCATGAAGAAGATGCCGGCCTCGGGCGCGTTCTGGCCGCGCGGCGGCCGCTTCACCCGGTTCGGGGAGGCGCGGTGACCGAGACCGCCGACCTCGGTCAGCAGGTGTTCGTCCGGCATCGGAACCTGCTGTTCTCGGTGGCCTACCGCATCCTCGGCACCGCGGCCGACGCCGAGGACGCGGTCCAGGACGCCTGGATCAACTGGTCGGCGGCCGACCGCTCGCAGGTGGCCGACCCGAAGGCGTACCTGACGCGCATCGTGTCGAACGTGGCGCTGGAACGGCTGCGCTCCACCCAGCGCAAGCGTGAGGCCTACGTGGGGCCGTGGCTGCCGGAGCCCGTCCTCACGAGCGGCGACACCGCCGAGGCCGTCGCGGACGCCGAGTCGGTGTCGATGGCGATGCTCGTGGTGCTGGAGACGCTGAGCCCGCTCGAGCGCGCGGTGTTCGTGCTGAAGGAGGTCTTCGACTTCAGCCACGCCGAGATCGCGGAGGCGGTCGAGCGATCCGAGGCCGCGGTGCGGCAGGCCGCCCACCGCGCTCGCGAGCACGTGCGGGCCCGGCGGCCGCGCTTCGCCGCCGACCGGTCGCGGCAGCGCGCGGTCACCGAGCGGTTCTTCGCCGCCGCGACCGGCGGTGACGTGAACGCCCTGATGGAGCTGCTGTCCCCGGACGTCACCCTGTGGACCGACGGCGGCGGCAAGGTCCGCCAGGCCCTGCGCCCGGTCGTGGGCGCGGCGACGGTGGCCGCCTGGTTCGCGGCCATCGGCACCGTCGCCTATCAGGGCATCGAGCCCGCCGACATGACCACCGAGCTCACCGAGATCAACGGCGGACCGGGTGTCGTCTTCCGCGGACAGGGTCGCGTGATCGCCACCGTCACCTTCGACTTCGACTCCGAGGGCCGGATCACCGCCATTCACAACGTCGCCAACCCGGACAAACTCCAGGCGATCGCCGATGGCACCGCCCGCAGCCTCGGGACCCGGTGAGCCCCGCGTCAGCGTACGCAGCAGGTGGAGCAGGGGTCGGCGTCCGGCAGCGTCACCCACAGGCAGCACGTGCGGCGGCGGTATCCGTCGCCGTCGGGCACGAGCAGTCCGGCCACGGGCGGCCCGATCTCGTCGAGCAGCCGGGCCGCCTCGTCGTACGACCCGAGCGCGAGCAGCGGGTGGGCGACCGCCTCGGCGGTGGACCCCCACAGGGTGCGCTCGCCCACCTTGGTCGCGGCGCTGAGGGCTCTGACGAACGGATACTGGCTCTCCAGGAGCGCCTCCCTGATGGCCGTCGCGAGGTCGGGGACGACGACGGTGCCGTCGGCCCCGGCCAGCGGGTCGCCGGGGAGCACGGCCACGGTCACCCGGGACGCCGCCACCGTCACACCCGCCGCGGACGGCCTGAGCAGCGTGTCCTCCAGCCGCATCAGCGGCACCCGGCGACCGAGAGCCCAGCCCAGGGCCATCGGCATCGTGTGCCAGTATCCGTAGGTCTTCCACAGCAGCGCCGCCGCCACGTGACGCGGCGCGCTCCACTGGGCCGCCGTCGCGTCCACCAGCGCGAGCAGCCCCTCGTACGGCTCCCGCACGAGGGAGGCGGCGGGGATCCAGCCGGGGGAGTCGTCGGCGATCAGCCTGGGCAGGACCCCCAGCACGCCGTCCCGCTCCGCCGCGAGGCCTTCCAGATGGTCGGAAAGGGCGTCGAGCAGCACTCGCACTCCTTGTGTCAGCGGTCGTCTCTGGTCAGGAAGCACAGCCGTGCCCGCTTGTCCGGCAGGTCGGCCTCGGGCCCGAGGGTGAAGCCGGTACGCAGCATCCGGGCGATCACCTTGTCGTTGCGGGCGTCCGGCTCGGCCACGATCCGGGTGTGGCGCGGGTCGGAGAACGCGTACGCGACGAGCACGGACAGCAGGGCGCCGGTGAAGCCGCGCTCGCCCTCCCCCGCCGCCGGCCCGAGGAGCAGATGGACCCCGAAGTCGCCCGGCTGGACGTCGTAGCACTCCCCGACCGGGTCGGCCCCGGGCTCGTACGTCTGGAAGAGCGCCACCGGCAGGTCGTCGCGGTGGACGAGATAGGCGTGGTGGGTGGTGAGTCCGTCCAGGTGGTCGTAGATCTCCAGCACCCGGTCGCGGCTCGCGTCCAGCATGCCCCAGAACCGGGCCCGTTCCTCGGTGACCCAGGAGTGGATCAGATCGGCGTCGGCCGGCGGATCCACCGGGACGACGCGGACGGTGCCGAATCCCTCGACCGTCTGCTCCCACACGGCTTCGCGCCGTGCGGAGGCCGTGGTGTGCGCCCCAGTGGTCAGCGGCTCGGTGGTCAGCGGCTCGGTGGTCAGCGGCTCAGTGGTCATGCTGCTCCTCGGTGAGTAGGTCCCAGTCCGTGACCACCGGCGCGAGTTCACCGCGCAGCCACAGCGGGTGCTGGTCACGCCGATGGGGGTCGTCCGGCACGCCGCTCGCGCCGAACGGGACGATCCACAGGCTCCCGTCGCGCCGGGACAGGTCCCACACGTAGCGTGCGGCGGGCCCCCGGGCGAAGTGGTGGGTGACGCCGGGCACGCTCGACGTGGACAGCACGCAGTCGTGGTCGCCGGAAAGGCCCGCCTCCGCAGGCGCCGCGTCCGGGGCCGCGTCCGGGGTCGCGGGGAA
Source organism: Microbispora sp. NPDC049633 (assembly GCF_040675265.1). NCBI lineage: Bacteria > Bacillati > Actinomycetota > Actinomycetes > Streptosporangiales > Streptosporangiaceae > Microbispora > Microbispora sp. NPDC049633. Next base: position 40,302 of record NZ_JBFAOO010000045.1, on the reverse strand, counting down.
CGGCACCGCCCGCCAGGAGTCGAGCCGGTGCAGGTCGCCCCACCGTACGCCGGTCGCCTCGCCGCGTGCGGTCACGTCCTCCAGCGCCGACCGGGCCAGGTCCGCGAGGGCGGCCTGGTCCAGCCCGGGCAGCCGGTCGGTCGTCAGCAGGTTCTCCAGCGCGTACGCGACGCGGGTAGTGAGCGCGAGCCACGGCCGGAAGACCTCGGGCACCTCCGCGTCCACCCCGGCGAGAGCGGCCAGGGCGGGATGTGCCGCCAGGCGCCGCACCACCTCCGCCCGGACGGCGGCGTACTCCGCCGCGCCGGTGCTGCCGGCGTCCATGCGCCGGTCCCAGCCGAGCAGCCGGTCCCGCAGGCGTACGGCCTCGGGGCCGAGCCGGTCCAGCCCGGCGAGCAGGTCAAGGAGAGGGCCCGCGCCCGGCACCAGCGTGTCGGTGTGGACGGCCGCCATCTCCCCCGCCGACCAGCGCGGCGAGCCGTCGAGCAGGCCGCTGATCCGGGCGGCGCGGTACGGCGCGGCGAACTCGACGCCGAGCGGCGTGGCGAGCCCACGCTCGTTGGCCATGACCGTGATGCCGGAGACCGCGCGGCGCGGCATCGGCGCATACCGGCCGCTCCACTCGTGCCCAGGTTCCCAGGCGGGCACGATCCGCAGCGCGTTGTCCGGGTGGCGCAGGGGCACCACACCGGCGACCCGGTGCAGCAGCCCGCCGTCGACGTCCGCGGCGAGCACGACGTTGACGGGCTCGGCCCAGCGGTCGAGCGCCTGGTCGACGTCGGCCACGGTCTTCGCGCGCAGCAGCGCCGGCAGCGCCGCGAACCCCAGGTCGCGGCGCACCCGGGGCGGATACCGCAGGCTCACCGCCTCCCACACGGTCTCCCGCTCGGAGCCGCCGGGCATGACGACCGGGCCGCGCCCGGTCTCGACGACCTCGACCTCGACCGGGCTCTCCCCCGCCACCTCGACGACCTCGACGTGCGCGGCGCACGGACGCCAGCCGTCCGGCCCGAGCGCCTCGACGCGGCCGTCGCGGCGCCGGAGCCGCTCCCGGTAGAGGTCCTGGTAGTCGGCCATGGCGTTGGTGATCGCCCAGGCGACCGAGCCGGCGTGCCCGAAGTGGGCGATGCCCGGCACACCCGGCACGGCCAGTCCCGCCACGTCGAACTCGGGACAGGCCAGGCGGATCTGCTGGTAGAAGCCGGGGTCCTCGATGAACCGGTGGGGGTCGCCCGCGATCAGGGCCGCGCCGGTGACGGTGCGCTCGCCGGGGACAAGCCAGCCGTTGCTGCCCGAGGTGCCCGGCCCGTCGGCCGCGAACAGCGCGACCGCCTCGGACCCCAGCCGTTCGGCCACCGCCTCGCGCCACAGCTTCGCCGGGAAGTGCGCGAAGAGGATGTGGTGGGACAGCCAGACCGCCATCGGTGTCCATGGCTCCCACCGGCCCGGCGCGAGCCCGGTCGCGTCGGGCCCGGTCGCGTCGGGCCCGGTCGCGTGGGGTTCTGTCGCGTGGGGTTCTGTCGCGTCGGGCCCTGCCGTCTCTCGCGGTGCCGTCTCCCTCGCGGTGGCGAACTCCGGTGCCCGGCGCGCCCCCTCGGGAAGCCCGGCGTTGACGCCGTCAACGTAGGCCCGCACCCACGCCGCCGTGTCGCCGTCGAGCGCGTGCAGGCAGCGCTCGGCGGTGTCCGCCAGCCGGGCCTGCCGGGCGAAGCGGTCCCAGGGCACGGAGTCCGGCCCGAGGACCGCCGCCGACGTGCCGGTCGCCCGGCGCCGCTCCACCTCGAGCTGCCAGGCCCGGTCCAGGGCCGTGACGCGTCCCTGGGCGAAGGCCAGTTCGTACGGATCGTCCGCGCGCAGGTGGGGGATGCCGAAGGCGTCCCGGTACAGCCGGCTCATGACGCCGCCTCCGGCAGCGGGATGCTCACGACCACGGGGATGCTCACGACGCCGCCCTCGCCGCCGATTCGGCGCGGCGGCGGGCGGCGGGGACGACCAGCGGAGTGCCGGTCTCGGGGTCGTCGATCACCCGGCAGGGCAGCCGGAAGACCTCCTCCACCAGGCCTGCGGTCATGACCTCTCCGGGCGCGCCGGCGGCCACGACCCGGCCCTCGCGCATCGCGATGAGATGGCTGGCGTAGCGGGCGGCGTGGTTGAGGTCGTGGAGCACCGCCACGAGTGTGCGGCCGCGCTCCTCGTGCAGCCGCGCGCACAGGTCGAGGACCTCGATCTGGTGGGCGATGTCCAGGTAGGTCGTCGGCTCGTCCAGGAGCAGCAGCGGCGTCTCCTGGGCCAGCGCCATCGCGATCCACACGCGCTGGCGCTGCCCTCCGGACAGCTCGTCGACCAGGCGCCCGGCCAGGTCGGCGACCCCGGTGGCCTCCATCGACTCGCGCACCACCCGCTCGTCGTCGGCCGACCACTGGCGCAGCAGCCGCTGGTGGGGATAGCGCCCGCGGCCGACCAGCTCGGCGACCGTGATGCCGTCGGGCGCGACGGACGTCTGGGGCAGCAGGCCGAGGGTCCTGGCGACCTTCTTCGCGGGCAGGGAGGTGATGTCACGCCCGTCGAGCAGCACGGTCCCGGCGGCGGGCCGGAGCGTGCGCGCCAGCGCCCGCAGCAGCGTGGACTTGCCGCAGGCGTTCGGCCCGATGATCACCGTGAAGGACCGGTCGGGGATGGTGACGTCGAGGCCCTCGGCGACGACCCTCTTGTCGTAGGAGAGGGTCAGCGCGCTGCCGCTCAGGCGCGGCCCGTCCTCGTGCATGCCCGCCACTGCCTTCCTGTCCACGATGGTCTCGGTCATATCCGTCCCGCCTTCCGCTGGGCGGCGAGCAGCCAGACGAGGTAGCCGCCGCCGAGCACCCCCGTCACCACCCCGACCGGCAACTGGTGGCCGGCGAAAAGCCGCTGCGCGGCCAGGTCGGCGCCGGTCAGCAGCGCCGCGCCCGTGCACGTCGCGGCGAGCAGGTTCGGCCCGGGCGCCCCGGTCATCCGCCTGGCCAGGTGCGGGGCGGTGAGCGCGACGAACGACACGGGCCCGGCCGCCGCCGCCGCCAGGGACGTGAGCAGCACGGCCGCCCCCAGCAGGACCAGGCGCATGCCCTGCACCCGTACACCGAGGCCGCGCGCCAGATCGTCGCCCATCTCGGTGATCGCCAGGGGGCGCGCGCAGCCGATCAGCACCACCGGCGCCAGCACCGCCATGGCGGCGAGCAGCGGGAGGACGTCCTCCCAGCCGCGCCCATCCAGGCTGCCGGTGAGCCACAGCATGGCCCGCGCCGCCTCCATCAGGCGCCCCTGGGTGAGCAGGTACCCGTTGACGCCGGTGAGGATCGCGGTGGCGCCGATGCCCACCAGAACGAGGCGGTGACCGTGCAGGCCGCCGCGCCACGCCAGGGCGTAGATGGCGACTCCGGTGACGACGCCGCCGAGCACCGCGCCGCCCGCGAGCGCCGCGCTGCCGCCCCCTGAGACGACCACGAGGAGCGCTCCGGCCGCCGAGCCCTGGGTGAAGCCGAGCAGGTCGGGGCTGCCCAGCGGGTTGCGCACGAGCGACTGGAAGACCGCGCCGGCCAGCGCGAGGGCCGCGCCCACGAGCAGCGCGGTGACGACGCGGGGCAGCCGGAGCCCGTGCACGATGAAGTCCTCGGCCGGGCTGCCGCCGCCCAGCACGGTGCGTACGACGTCGGAGGGGCTCATCGGGTAGTCGCCGCCGCCGATCGCGAGCACGCCGAACACGAGCGCGAGCAGCAGGCAGCCGGCTCCCACGGCCATGGCCCTGGGCCGCAGGGGCATACCGCCGGCGATCCTTCGCACGGGCATGGGTCCGACACTCATGCCCGGACCTTCCTTCGCACGAAGTACAGGAACAGCGGGCCGCCCAGCACCGCCGTGACGATGCCCGCCTGCAGCTCGCCGGGCCGGGCCACCAGCCGCCCGAGCACGTCGGCGCCGAGCAGCAGCACGGGCGCGAGCAGCGCGCAGCAGGGGAGCATCCAGCGCTGGTCGGGGCCGGTCAGCGCCCGGACGAGGTGCGGCACCATGAGCCCGACGAAGACGATCGGCCCGCAGGCCGCCGTCGCCGCCCCGCACAGCAGTGTCACCGCCACGATGGCGCCCGCGCGGACCCGGGCGGGGTGCGCGCCGAGCGAACGCGCCGAGTCGTCGCCGAGCGCGAGCGCGTTGAGCGGCCGGGCCAGGGCCATGGCCAGCAGCAGCCCCGCCGCGATAAACGGCGCCATCATCGCCGCGGTCCCGCCCTGCGCGCTCGCGAGGGAACCGACGGTCCAAAAGCGCATGGTCTCCAGCGAGGCGGCGTCGAGCAGCATCGTCCCGTTCACGTACGAGTAGAGCGCGGCGTTGATGGCGGCTCCCGCGAGCGCCAGCCGCGCCGGGGTGGCCGCGCGCCCGCCGCCCACCGCGTACACCAGCACCGACACGGCCGCCGCGCCGGCCAGGGCGAACCAGACGCGGCCCTGGAACGACGCCACGCCGAGCAGTCCCGCGGCGGTGGCCACCGCGGCCGAGGCGCCCGCGTTGATCCCCAGCAGTCCGGGGTCGGCCAGCGGGTTGCGGGTGAGCGCCTGCATGACGCCGCCCGCGACCCCCAGCGCGGCGCCGGCGAGCAGCCCGAGGAGGGTGCGCGGCAGCCGCATCTGGTGGACGACCGTGTAGGCGGCCGAGTCGGCGTCCACGAGTCCGTGCCAGACCTCCACCGGCGAGAGCTGCCGGGCGCCGAGCCCGAGGCTGAGCACGAGGACGGCGGCCAGCGCGATCGCCGAGCCCAGCAGCGCCGCCGCGCGCCGGCCGATTTCCGCGCGTTTTGCGGGCGCCCTCGCAGGCCTGCTGATCTGCGAAGACTCTGTGACGACCACGACCTGCTCCGGTGGGGGGCCGGGGACGAATTTCTTCGCCCCTCTGGACAAGAACTTAGGTAAGGGTAACCTAACTAGCGATCAACCCCAAGGGTCGCGTCGGCAGAAGCCCGTGCCCGACGAGAGAAAGACGAACCGTGCGAAACCTGAACACCACGATGTCCCGCCGCGGTCTCCTCGCCGCGGGCGGAGCCGCAGTCCTCGCGTTGGCGCTCGCCGCCTGCGGGTCGAGCGACCCGGCGCCCTCCGCGGCGGGCCAGAACGCGACGTCGGGTCCGAGCGCGACGTCGTGGTCCTTCACCGACGACAGGAAGGAGGCGGTCACGGCCGCGGCCGTACCGTCGCGGGTCGTGGCGTTCACGGGCGCGGCGGCGGCGCTCGCCGACTACGGGGTGCAGGACAAGGTCGTCGGCGTTTTCGGCGAGACGAAGCGCGCCGACGGCTCGCCCGACCCTCAGGCCGGCGACCTCGACGTGAACAAGGTGACGATCCTCGGCAACGTCTGGGGCGAGTTCAACATCGAGAAGTACGCGGGGCTGCGCCCCGAGCTTCTCGTCACGCACATGTACGACCCCGGCGCCCTGTGGTACGTCCCGGACGAGAGCAAGGACAAGATCGTCCAGCTCGCCCCGACCGTCGCCGTCAGCGCGGCCCGCGTCCCGATGACCCAGCCGATCGAGCGCTACGCCGCCCTCGCCGAGTCGCTCGGCGCGGACCTGAAGGCACCGAAGGTCGCCGAGGCCAAGGCCCGGTTCGAGGCCGCCGCCGAGAGCGTCCGCAAGGCGGTCGCCGACAACCCCGGGATCAAGGTCCTGGCCGCTTCGGGCAGCCCCGACGTGCTGTACGTGTCCAACCCGGAGGTCAACACCGACCTCATGTACTTCGCCCAGCTCGGGGTCGAGATCGTCCAGCCGGACAAGCCCGGCGAGGGCGGCTACTACGAGAACCTCAGCTGGGAGAACGCCGACAAGTACGACGCCGACCTGATCCTGCTCGACAACCGGAGCACCGCGCTGCAGCCCAAGGACCTGACGTCCAAGCCGGCCTGGGCCAAGCTGCCCGCCGTGGCGGCCGACCAGGTCGTCGGCTGGGACCCCGTGCCGCGCTTCTCGTACGCCGGAGCCGCCCCGATCCTGGAGAACCTGGCGACGGCGATCCGCGACGCCAAGAAGCTCGGCTGACCACACGCCGGAGAAATCACCCGGGGACACGTGTCGACTCCCAAAAGTTAGGTTCGCCTAACCTAACCTCTCACGGTAAGGATGACAATGACCTATCCCCATGCCGGGGCCGCGCGGGCGTACCTGTTCAACGACCGCACGGTGGAGGGATACCGGCGGGCGCTGGCCGCCGGCACCGAGCGGGTGGCGGAGCGGATCCGGCGCGCCGACCGGCCGTTCAGCGGCGTGTCCCCCGAACGGCTCGCGCCGCGGATCGCCGCGATCGACCTCGAACGGCCGCTGCACGACCAGGCCGCCGTCCTCGACGAGCTCGAACGGGTCTACCTGCGCGACGCCGTCTTCTTCCACCACCCCCGCTACCTGGCGCACCTCAACTGCCCGGTGGTGATCCCCGCGCTGCTGGGCGAGGCGGTCCTGTCGGCGGTGAACTCCTCGCTCGACACGTGGGACCAGAGCGCGGGCGGCACGCTCATCGAGCGCCGCCTCATCGAGTGGACGGCCGGCCGGATCGGCTTCGGCCCCGCCTCCGACGGTGTCTTCACCAGCGGTGGCACCCAGTCGAACCTCCACGCCCTGCTGCTCGCCCGCGAGGAGGCCCGCATCGGCGCCTCGACGGCGCGGCTGCGCGTGATCACCTCGGAGGCCGGGCACTTCAGCGTCCGCAAGGCGGCGAACCTGCTCGGCCTCGGCCCGGACGCGGTCGTGACCGTGGAGACCGACGCGCAGCGGCGGATGCGGCCGGCCGCGCTCGCCCGCGAGCTCGACCGCTGCCGCCGCGCCGGGCTGGTGGTCATGGCCGTGGTGGCCACCGCCGGCACCACCGACTTCGGCTCGATCGACCCATTGCCGGAGATCGCCGACCTGTGCGAATCAGCCGGGGCGTGGCTGCACGTGGACGCTGCCTACGGCTGCGGGCTGCTGGTCTCCCGCAGACGGCGGCACCTGCTCGACGGGATCGAGCGGGCCGACTCGGTCACCGTCGACTTCCACAAGTCCTTCTTCCAGCCGGTCAGCTCCAGCGCCGTGCTGGTGCGCGACGGCGCGGTCCTGCGCCACGCGGCCCACCACGCCGACTACCTCAACCCGCTGCGGATGGCCGAGCAGGGCATCCCCAACCAGGTGGACAAGAGCCTGCAGACCACCCGCCGCTTCGACGCGCTCAAACTCTGGCTGACGCTGCGGATGATGGGCCCGGACGCGGTCGGGGAGCTGTTCGACGAGGTCGTCGACCGCGCGGCCGAGGCGCACGCCCTGATCACGGAGGACCCGCGTTTCGAGGTCGTCACGCGGTCGCAGCTGAGCACGCTGGTCTTCCGCTACCTGCCGCCGGTAGGTCCCGGCCGCGAGCTGGCCGACGACGCCAACCTGTACGCCCGCGAGGCGCTCGCCGCCTCCGGCGCGGCGGTCGTCGCCGGGACCACGGTCGACGGCCGCCACTACCTGAAGTTCACCCTGCTGAACCCCGAGACCACGCTGGACGACATCGCGTACGTCCTCGACCTCCTCGCGGGGCACGCCCGGCGCTACGTGGACGAGCTCGCCCCGCACGCCGACCATCCGGGAGTTACGCATGTCCACGCATGACTTCGTCGCGATCGGGCTGGGGCCGTTCAACCTGGGCCTCGCCTGCCTGACCGAGCCCATCGCCGAGCTCGACGGCGTGTTCCTGGAGGCGAGGCCCGGCTTCGCCTGGCACCCCGGGATGATGCTCGACTCCGTGACGCTGCAGACGCCGTTCATCGCCGACCTCGTCACGCTGGCCGACCCGACCTCGCCGTACTCCTTCCTGAACTACCTGAAGGAGACCGGCAGGCTCTACCCCTTCTACATCCGTGAGAGCTTCTACCAGCTCCGGGCCGAGTACGACGCGTACTGCCGCTGGGCCGCCGGGCGCCTGGGCAGCGTCCGCTTCGGCCACCGGGTGACCTCCGTGACGTACGACGAGTTCGACGGGCACTACGTCGTGCGCGCGGTGACGGACGACGGCGAGGAGACCGAGCACAGGGCCAGGCACCTCGTGCTCGGCACCGGCACCCCGCCGCACGTGCCGGAGGCCTGCCGGGGCCTCGGCGGCGACCTCGTCCACAACACCGGCTACCTGGACGCCAAGGCCGCGCTGCAGGCGAAGGAGAGCATCACGGTCGTCGGCAGCGGGCAGAGCGCCGCCGAGATCTACCGCGACCTGCTGGCCGACATCGACACGCGCGGCTACCGGCTGAACTGGGTGACCAGGTCCCCGCGGTTCTTCCCGCTGGAATACACCAAGCTGACCCTGGAGATGACGTCCCCGGAATACGTGGACTACTTCCACGCACTGCCCGAGGACACCCGCTACCGCCTCGAAGCCGAGCAGAAGTGCCTCTACAAGGGCATCGACGCGGCGCTGATCAACGACATCTTCGACCTGCTCTACGCCAAGACCGTCGGCGGCCCGATCCCCACCCGGCTGCTGACCTGCACCGAGTTGCGCGAGGCGGCCTACGACGCCGGCCGGGGCGAGTACACGCTCGGGCTCCGCCACGTGGAGCAGGAGCGCGACCACACGCTCGTCACCCAGGGCCTCGTGCTGGCCACCGGCTACCGCTACGAGCCCCCCGCCTTCCTCGAGCCCGTACGCGACCGGATCCGGTGGGACCGGCACGGCCGGTTCGACGTGGCGAGGAACTACAGCATCGACGTCACCGGCCGGGGGATCTTCCTGCAGAACGGCGCCGCCCACGCCCACAGCGTCACCTCCCCCGACCTCGGCATGGGCCCGTACCGCAACTCGTGGATCATCAGCCAGATTCTGGGCCGCGAGTACTACCCCATCGAGAAGGCCATCGCCTTCCAGGAGTTCGGCGCGCCCGAGGGCGTGGTCGCATGAGTGAGCGAAGCGAACGAATCAATAAGCACAGTGTGACTCGCTCATGCGACCCCGAGCCGCAAGGCGAGGGGCCGGCATGAGCGAGGTCCTGTTCCGCCGTGCGGACGACCGGGTCGGCGAGCTCGCCGTACGCCGCCTCGACCCGGAGGCCGACGCGCCGACGGTGCACGCCTGGGTGACCCATCCCAAGGCGGTGTTCTGGATGATGCGCGACGCCGGCGTCGCCGACGTGGCGAAGGAGTATCGCGAGATCGTCGATCACCCGCACCGCGACGCGTTCCTCGGGCTGGTGAACGGGCGCCCGGCGTTCCTGGCCGAGAGCTACGACCCCGCCCGGGTCGAGCTGGCGGGGCTCTACGAGGCCCGGGACGGCGACGTCGGCATGCACTTCCTGTGCGCGCCGACCGGCGCCCCGGTGCACGGCTTCACCCGGGCCGTGATCACGACGGTCATGGAGTTCCTGTTCGCCGATCCCGCGACCCGGCGGGTCGTGGTCGAGCCCGACGTGCGCAACACGGCGGTCCACGCGCTCAACGCGGCCGTCGGCTTCGAGGTGGCCGGCACGGTCGCCAAGCCGGAGAAGGACGCCCTGCTGAGTTTCTGCACCCGCGAGCGGTTCCTGGCGACGACCCGGGAGGCGACGGCGTGAACCCCATCCAGGCGGTCTCCCACCTCACACCGGAGCTGTGGGAGAAGGCCAACCGGCGGCTGGTGCGCAAGGCGCTCGCCGAGTTCGCCCACGAGCGGCTGCTCACTCCGCGCCCCATCGGCGACGGCAGGTGGGCGGTGCGCGCCGATTCCGGCATGGTGGAGTACCGCTTCACCGCGACGGTGATGTCCCTCGACCACTGGCACATCGGCGAGGTCACCCGTCACCGGGCCTCGGGCGAGGTCCTGCCGCTCGACGCGCTGGAGTTCGTCACCGAGATGCGCGGCGCGCTCGGGCTGAGCGACGAGATCCTGCCGGTCTACCTGGAGGAGATCACCTCGACGCTGGCGAGCCTCGCGTACAAGCTGAGCCGCCGGCCGGCCGGCGCGGTCGAGCTGGCCAAGGCCGGTTTCCAGGAGATCGAGGCCGCCATGACCGAGGGGCACCCGTGTTTCGTGGCCAACAGCGGCCGGATCGGCTACGGGATCGACGACCACCACCGGTACGCCCCGGAGGCCGCCGCGCCCGTACGGCTGATCTGGCTGGCCGCCCATCGCGACCACACGACGTTCACCTGCTCGCGCGACATCGACTACGAACGGCTGATGCGCGGGGAACTCGGCGAGGAGGTCCTGGCCCGCTTCGCGGGCACGCTCGCCGGTCTCGGGCTCGACATGGCCGACTACCTGCTCGTGCCGGTGCACCCCTGGCAGTGGTGGAACAGGATCTCGGTGACGTTCGCGGCGGAGGTCGCCGAACGGCGCCTGGTCTGCCTGGGCCATGGCGACGACGAGCACCTCGCCCAGCAGTCGGTCCGCACGTTCTTCAACGCCAGCGCGCCGTCCAGGCACTACGTCAAAACGGCCCTGTCGGTGCTGAACATGGGCTTCATGCGGGGTCTGTCCGCGGCGTACATGGAGGCGACCCCGGCGATCAACGACTGGCTCGCCGGCCTGATCGCAGGCGACGAGGTCCTCCGCGCGACCCGGCTGACGATCATCCGTGAACGGGCCGCCGTCGGGTACCGCAACCCGCGGTACGAGGCCGCCACCGACCGCCACTCGCCGTACCGGAAGATGCTGGCGGCGCTGTGGCGGGAGAGCCCGGTCGCGGGGCTGGAGCCGGGCCGGCGCCTGGCCACCATGGCCTCCCTGCTCCACACCGACGAAGAGGGACGGTCGTTCGCGGCGGCCCTGATCGAGCGGTCGGGCCTCGCTCCAGAGGTGTGGCTGCGACGCTACCTCGACGCCTACCTCGTCCCGCTGCTGCACGCCTTCTACGCCTACGACCTGGCGTTCATGCCGCACGGCGAGAACGTCATCCTGGTCCTGGACGGCGGCGCGGTGGAACGGGTGATCTTCAAGGACATCGCCGAGGAGATCGTGGTGATGGACCCGGACGCGGACCTGCCGCCCGAGGTCGGGCGGATCCGCGCCGAGGTGCCCGAGGAGCAGCGACTTCTGTCGATCTTCACCGACGTGTTCGACTGCTTCCTGCGCTTCCTCAACGCCGTGCTGGCCACGGGCGGCGTGCTGGACGAGGACGCCTTCTGGCGGACCGTCGCCGACTGCGCGACGGCCTACCAGCGGTCGGTCCCGCACCTCGCGGAGCGGTTCCGGCGCTACGACCTGTTCGCCGAGACGCATCCCCTGTCGTGCCTCAACCGCCTGCAACTGCGGAACAACCGGCAGATGGTGGACCTGACCGACCCGTCGGCCGCGCTGCAGATGGCCGGCGACCTGGTCAACCCCATCGCCCGCTTCGCCCCGGTTCGTCGTGAGGGCGGAGGCGCTACGCCGGCGCGTACGTGAGGCAGTCGGCCTCGTCCAGGGAGTAGCCGATGTCGATGCCGGGCGCCTGGCATTCCAGCTGCACGTTGTGCCGGCAGTCGGACATCTTGCAGGCGCCCACCCGGCCCGTCGTGGAGGGGTCGCCTCCCGGCGCGGGCGCGCTGAAGAACGTGTCGCAGTGCGCGTGGGACGCGTCCCCGACCGTGATGGCGGTGGCGTGGCACATGCGGTCGCGGTTGTACGCGCACGAGGTGGCCTCGCATCGGTTGACGACGGGCATATCCATGAGCGGCTGTTCCCCTTTTGACGATCGCGGCTTTCGTCCTGACTCATACCGCCGGTGACCAGGTCGTTAAGCCCTAGGACGGATCTAGGGTCGGCAAGGAGGCGTCCGCGCGGAACCTAAACTGGGTGCTCCGACGGCAGGGGCGGGAAGGAGGAGCCCATGAGCGGCCGTCCTTCCCACGACCGGACCGCGGGGACGGGTTCCGTCGATCCGGACGCCGGCCTGGGCGACGAGCGCGCCCACTTCGAGCCCGGCGTGATCCGCCCGCGGGCGGCCCCCGCCCGTCACCGGACCTGGGACGTCCTCGCGGTTATCGCCCTCGGCGGCGGGGGCGGCAGCGTGGCCAGGTATCTGGTCGGCCTGGCGTTCCCGGCGTCGCCCACCGGATTCCCCTGGGGGACGTTCGTCGCCAACGTCACCGGCTGCCTCGCGCTCGGGGCCCTCATGGTCTTCGTCCTCGACGTCTGGCCGCCGCGCCGCTACGTCCGTCCGTTCCTCGGGGTCGGCTTCCTCGGGGGATACACGACGTTCTCCACCTTCGCCGCGGAGATCGTGGACAGGTCGGCGCGGGGCGCGTGGCCCACGGCCGCGGTGTACGCCGCGAGCAGCCTGAGCGCCGGGCTGGCCGCCGTCTGGTGCGGCATCGTCCTCGCCCGTGCCCTGGCGGGCCTGCCCGTACGGCGGCGCGGCACGGGGGACGCATGAGATCGCACGGCCCGGCGCAACGACTGACGATCCTGGTCGGGGAGGGCGACCAGTATCGGCACCGGCCTCTGTACACCGAGATCGTGCATCGGGCGCACGCGATGGGCCTGGCCGGAGCGAGCGTCTTCCGGGGCGTCGAGGGCTTCGGCGCCTCCTCGCGCATCCACACGAGCCGCCTGCTGTCGCTCGGAGAGGACCTGCCCGTCGCCGTCGTCATCGTGGACGTCCCGGAGAGGATCAGCGCGTTCCTGGCGGAGCTGGACGAACTGGTGACCGAGGGCCTGGTGATGGTCGATCCCGTGGAGGTCTACCGCTCCGTGGGACGTGCGGAGCGGTGATCCTCCTGCTGGTGTTCCTCGGCGGCGTGGTCGGCGCGCCCGCCCGTTACCTGGCCGACCGGCTGGTCCAGCGGTTGCACGACAGCGTGTTCCCCTGGGGCACGCTGTCGGTCAACCTGGCCGGGTCGCTCGTGCTCGGCGTGCTGCTCGGCGCGCGGGACGGCGTCGGGCTGCCCGCCGACGTGGTCACCCTGCTCGGCACCGGTTTCTGCGGCGCGCTCACCACGTTCAGCACGTTCGGTTTCGAGACCGTACGGCTGCTGGAGGAGGGCTCGGTCCTGGAGGCCTGTCTCAACGCGCTCGGCAGCCTGGTTCTCGGCGTCCTCGCCGCCGCCGCCGGATTCGCGCTGGCCGCCCTCCTCCTGTAGACACCCGTCGGATCAGTGGTGGCCGTGCCCGTGGCCGTGATCGTCGTGCTTCTGGGTCCAGGGGCCGGTGATCGCGAAGACGTAGCCGGGGCTCTGGATGTTGGCGAACAGGATGCGGCCGTCCTCGCTGAACGTCGGGCCGGTGAACTCGCTGTCGTTGAGCTCGTTGCGGGCCATCGGGTAGGGGGCGCCCTTGTCGGTGACGCCGACCAGGTGTGACAGGCCCTCGCCGTCCTCGGCCAGGATGACGCCGCCGTACGGCGAGACCGTGATGTTGTCCGGCCCGTCGTAGTTCGTGTCCTGCTCCGGGTCGGGGTTGACGCCGAAGATGGTCTTGAGCGTGACGGTCTCCGACTCGGGGTCGTAGAACCAGACCTGGCCGTCGTGCTCGTTGACGCTGCCGTCGTCGTGCCGGGCGAAGCTGGCGACGAAGTACGCGCCGCCGTCGCCCCACCAGGCGCCCTCCAGCTTGCGGCTGCGGGTGACCTGGCCGTCGGTGAACTGCTTGCGCACCGAGGTGGTCTTGGCATCCCGGTCCGGGACGTCGACCCACTCGACCTTGTAGCGGGTGCCCGGCTGGGTCGCCTCGGACAGGTCGGCGATGTGCCTGTTGCCCTTGCGGCACCGCATGGCCTGCAGCTTCCCGGCCGTGTCGCCGCCGGGGCCGAGGGCCAGCGCGCGCAGCGCCCCCTTGCGGCCGCGGAAGCCGTGGGGCGGGGTCCAGCGGAAGTACAGGCCGTTCGGGCCGCCCGCGTCCTCGGTCAGGTAGATCTCCGAGTTGCGCGGGTTGACCGCGACGGCCTCGTGGGAGTAGCGGCCGAGGAACTTCAGCGGCACCGGGTCCTTGTTGGCCTCGCGGTCGAACGGGTCGACCTCGAAGACGTAGCCGTGGTCCTTCTGGTACGCGCCGCCGGCCCGCTGCTCGGTCTCCTCGCAGGTCAGCCAGGTGTTCCACGGCGTGATGCCGCCCGCGCAGTTGTTGTGCGTGCCGGCCACGCTCACGTACTCGCGGACCCGGTTGCCGTTCCTGTCGACCTCGATGGTCGTCGTGCCACCCCTCGCGCCGGGGTCGTAGGTCAGGCCGGGCAGGGGCGGCACTCCGTAGGGCTCGTCACCGCCGATCTCGTGGTTGTTCACCAGCACCCAGCCGTCGCGGCCGCGGAAGCAGCCGGTGCCGTCGGCGTCGCTGGGGGTCGGCTCACCCGACTCCAGCACCGTCTTGCCGGCCTGGGCGACGATCTTGTAGGAGAAGCCCTTCGGCAGGGCGAGCAGACCGGCGGGGTCGGCGACGACCGGGCCGTACCCGGTCGTTTTGCCGATCCCCGCCTGGGCGGCCTGGGCGGCGGCGGGACCGGCGATCGCTTCGATGCTGCCGGCGATGGCGATGCCGAGACCACCGGCGGCGGCCGAGCGGATGAGATCGCGGCGGGAGAGGGAGGAACTCACAGACGTACCTTTCGGTGCATTCGGCAGGCCATGTGATCCCATTCCCCCGGACTGAACCCCTCCTTCCGCGAAACGGACGCGGGGGTGAACACGTCGCGACTATCTCAGGAAGGCAGATCTCGCCCGGGCGTCACTTGGCCAGGAAGGCGATGAGCGCGTCGGTGACCTCCTGGGCGTGGGTCCACAGCAGGCCGTGCGGAGCGCCCTCGATTTCAACGTACTCGGCCTGGGGAAGCGCCCGGTGGAAGGGGCGGCCGGTGGAGTCGATGGGCAGGATGCGGTCGGCGGTGCCGTGCACGATCAGCGTGGGGACGTCGATCTTGGGGATGTCGGCCCGGAAGTCCGTGAGCCAGGTGGGGACGACGGCGGACGAGGCGTACCACGAGGCGCCGGCCGCGGTGTTCCAGTTGGCCCGGACGACCTCCTCGCTGAGGCGGGTGCCGAGGTTCTCGTCGGTGTTGTAGAAGGCGTTGTAGAAGTCGGTGAAATAGGCGTAGCGGTCCTTGGTGACGGCGGCGGAGATGCCCTCGAACACGCTGCCGTCGACGCCCTCCGGGTTGTCCTCCGTCTTGAGCAGGAACGGTTCGAGGGAGGCCAGGAACGCGGCCTTGGCCACCCGCGCCGAGCCGTACGTGCCGAGATAGCGGCCCACCTCGCCGGTGCCCATCGAGAAGCCGACGAGGATCACATCGCGCAGGTCGAGGGTCTCCAGCAGGGTGTTCAGGTCGGCGGCGAAGGTGTCGTAGTCGTAGCCGACGGTCGGCTGGCTCGACCGGCCGAAGCCGCGGCGGTCGTAGGTGATGACGCGGTAGCCGGCGCCGAGCAGGGCGGGGATCTGCTTCTCCCACGAGTGACCGTCGAGCGGGTAGCCGTGGATGAGCACGACCGGCTGCCCGCTGCCGTGGTCCTCGTAGTACAGGTCGATGTCGGTGCTGTTCTCCTGGCCGACCGTTATGTACGCCATGGCGCGCTCCTTCTGCTCTCCGCTGCGTTCCGCAACCGGTTTCTTAGTACGCGCCAGACACTAGTCCACAATTAAGTTGTGCGCAAGGTAAACGAGTGTGCGGCGGACCGGGCAATGGAAGGAGAGGGTCAGCCCTTCCGGTTCGCGAACGCGGTGACGTTGTCCGTCAGGCGGCGCAGCGTGGCGAGAGTGCGGGTGAACTCCTCGGGTTCGAGCGCCATCGCGTCGCCGACCGCGGCGAAGACGCCGTCGCTGCGCTCCCGGAGGTTCGAGCCCTGCTCGGTCAGCGTGATCTGCACCGTGCGCTCGTCGTCGGCGCGACGCTCCCGGCGCAGCAGGCCGTTCGCCTCCAGGCGCTTGAGCAGAGGGGTCATCGTGCCGTAGTCGAGGTGCAGCGCGGCCCCGAGCTCCTTGACCGTGACGCCCTCCGCGGGGCCGTCCCACAGGACCAGCAGGACCAGGAACTGGGGGTAGGTGAGGCCCATCTCGTCGAGCAGGGGCCGGTAGAGGCCGGTGACGGCGCGGGAGGCCGCGTAGAGCGCGAAGCACATCTTGTCGTCGAGGACGCGGGGAAGCCGCTGCTCACTCTGGGTGCTCGTCATCCTCCCACTGTAGGAGCCTGGCCCGCCATCTGCACGTGCGCCGTCCAATCGGGCACGAGGTGCCGAGGATGGCGTGACCCGGCGCGGGCCGGGTCACGCCCGTCCTGTCAGCGGCACGCGCGCACCACTCGATGGGCGCCGCAGCCCGGCGTCCCCGCGCCTGCGCCCACCCGTGCGTCCAGGTCGAGGTCGACGGCCAGGTCCACGACGAGGCCGAGGCCGATGCCGAGGTTGGCGTCGACATCAAGGGCGGCCGTGGGCTCGGCGGCGGCCTTCGGCGCGTCACAGCCGCACGCGGCGTACGCGGGAGCGGTGGCGAGCAGGCCCGCGCAGGTCAGGGCGGCCACGGACAGAAGGCGGATAGGGCGACGCATGAAGATTCCTCATCTCAGATGTCACTAATCGTGTTCGATCACCACTCTTCGTATCCGATCATTGGTTGTGACAAACCCAGGGCGCTCCCGGCGGAGCACCAAGAGCCGGAGTGAAGAGGCCATTGCCCGCGGGAGCGCCCGGACGTACCTTCGACTCGTGGCCGTCATCCACAGGGAACGTGTCGCGTGGGAGAGCGCGAGAGTGTTCGTCGCGGCCGCGACGGACGACGCCTACTGGTGGCTCGGCGAGACGCTCGGCCGCCATCTCGGGCAGACGTACGAGCTCGATCTGAAGCGCACCCGCCTGCGCCTGCGACGGGACGACGACGTTCCGCGGGCCGGCCGGGCGCACGAGGACGCGCTGTCCGCCGAGGTCGCCGCCTGGCGAGCCCGGATCGAGGACGTCCTGACGGAGCGCCCGGAGATCGCGCCGGTCCTGCGGCAGGTGACCGAGGAGACCCGCGACCGCCTGCGTCACTGACGACCGTGTCACGACGACCGTGTCACGACGACCGTGTCACGACGACCGTGTCACGACGACCGCGGCCGGGTCGTCCACAGGCTGTGGACGACCCGGCCGTGAAACCCTCTCAGCGGAAGCGCCGCAGGCGCAGGCTGTTGCTGACGACGAAGACGCTGGAGAACGCCATCGCCGCCCCGGCGATCATCGGATTCAGCATCCCGGCGGCGGCCAGCGGCAGGGCCGCGACGTTATAGGCGAAGGCCCAGAACAGGTTGCCCTTGATCGTGGCCAGAGTGCGCCGCGACAGCCGGATCGCGTCCGCCGCCACCCGCAGGTCGCCCCTGACCAGGGTCAGGTCGGCGGCCTCGATGGCCACGTCGGTGCCCGTGCCCATGGCGAGGCCGAGGTCGGCCTGGGCGAGCGCGGCGGCGTCGTTGACCCCGTCGCCCACCATGGCGACGGTCCTGCCTTCGGCCTGCAGCCGCTTCACCACGTCGACCTTGTCGGCGGGCAGCACCTCGGCGATCACCTCGTCGATGCCCACCTCCGCCGCGACCGTCCGCGCGACCCGCTCGTTGTCGCCGGTCAGCAGCACCGGGGTCAGCCCGAGCGCGCGCAGGTCGCGGATCGCCTCGGCACTGGTGGCCTTGACGGTGTCGGCCACCACCAGGACCGCGCGGGCCCTGCCGTCCCAGCCGACCGCCACCGCCGTACGGCCGGCGGCCTGCGCCTCGTCCAGCGCCCGCGCGAGGTCGGCGGGCAGGTGCTGGGACCACTCGGCCAGCAGCGCGGGCCGCCCCACCAGGACGGCGTGGCCGTCCACGATGCCCTGGACGCCGAGGCCCTCGACGTTGGCGAAGTCCTCCGGCGCCGGCAGGGTGCCCACCCGTTCGGCGGCCCGCCGTGCGATCGCCTGCGCGATCGGGTGCTCGGAGGCGTGCTCCAGAGCCCCGGCCAGCCGCAGCACCTCCTCGGGGTCCTGCCCCTCGGTGGCCACGACGTCGACCAGCGTCATCTTCCCTTCGGTGACGGTGCCGGTCTTGTCGAGCACGACCGTGTCGATCGCGCGGGTCGACTCCAGCACCTCGGGGCCCTTGATCAGGATGCCGAGCTGGGCGCCGCGGCCGGTGCCGACCAGCAGCGCGGTCGGCGTGGCCAGGCCCAGCGCGCAGGGGCAGGCGATGATCAGCACCGCCACCGCGGCGGTGAAGGCCGCCTGGGCGCCCTCGCCCGTGCCGAGCCAGTAGCCGAGTGTGGCGACCGACAGCGCGATGACGATCGGCACGAAGATCCCGGAGATGCGGTCGGCCAGGCGCTGCACCTCGGCCTTGCCCGTCTGGGCCTCCTCGACCAGCCGCGCCATCTGCGCGAGCTGGGTGTCGGACCCGACCCGGGTGGCCCGCACGACCAGCCGGCCGCCCGCGTTCACCGTCGCGCCGGTCACCGCGTCACCGGTTCGCACCTCCACCGGCACCGACTCGCCGGTGAGCATCGAGGCGTCGACCGCCGAGGTCCCCTCCTCGATCACGCCGTCGGTCGCGATCTTCTCCCCCGGCCGTACGACGAAGCGGTCGCCCACAGCCAGCTCGCCGACCGGGACGCGCACCTCCCTGCCGTCGCGCAGGACGGCGACGTCCTTGGCGCCGAGTTCGAGCAGCGCCCGCAGGGCCGCGCCCGCCCGCCGCTTGGAGCGGGCCTCGAAATAGCGCCCGGCCAGGATGAACGCCGTGACCCCGGCCGCGGCCTCCAGGTAGATGTCACCGGAGCCGTCGCTGCGCTCGATCGTGAACGCGAACGGGTGGGTCATGCCGGGGGCGCCCGCGTCGCCCAGGAACAGCGCCCACAGCGACCAGCCGAGCGCCGCGATCGTGCCCAGCGACACGAGCGTGTCCATCGTGGCCGTGCCGTGGCGCAGGTTCGTCCAGGCCGCCCGGTGGAACGGCAGGCCGCCGTACACGACGACCGGAGCCGCGAGAGTGAGCGACAGCCACTGCCAGTACGTGAACTGCAGGGCGGGGATCATCGCCAGCGCGATCACCGGGACGGCGAGCACGACGGAGACGAGCAGCCGGGTGCGCAGGGGGGCGAACTCGTCCTGTGGTTCCCCGGGCGCCTGCTCCGGTTTCGGCGGCTCGGGCAGCCTGGCCGTGTATCCGGCCTTCTCCACCTCCGCCACCAGGGCCTGCGGGTCCAGGTCCACGGGGAAGGTCACCTTGGCCTTCTCCGTGGCGTAGTTGACCGTCGCGGTCACACCGTCCAGCTTGTTGAGCTTGCGCTCGATCCTGTTGGCGCACGACGCGCAGGTCATGCCGCCTATCGAAAGCTCGACCGCGCCCGTCGGCCGGTCACCGGTTGTCGCCGGCATCACCACTCCTTTCTCGCGTCGTGCCGTCAACGGCTGTGCCCGGCCGTTTCCGCGTGAACCGTGAAGGCGGCCGTGCGGACGGTTCCCCCGTGCTTGAAGTCGAGGAACAGGCGGTAGTCGCCGCCGCTCGGCGCCGACGCGGCGAAGGTCACCCCGGCCGCCGCGGCCGCGCCCTCCTCGGGGTGCACGTGCAGGTAGGCCAGGTCGCCCGTGCGGATCGCGACGAGGTGTCCGTAGGCGCCCAGGTAGGGTTCGAGGTCGCCGACCGGCGTGCCGTCCTTGCTCACCGTGAACACGAGCTTACTCACCCGGCCGGGCGTGAGGTCGCCCGCCAGCGTGACCGTGTATCCGTCCACCCGCGCCGTACGATCCGGCGCCGGCAGCGGCCGGGGCTCGTAGGCGCCCGGGACGTTCAGGTCGGCGCCGAGCGTCAGGTCCGGCCCGCCCTCCGGGGCGAAGTCGGCGTACGCGCGGTAGGTCCCGGCGGCCGGCAAAGTGAGCCGGACCGTCCAGACCCCGTCGCCGGCCTCCTCCGGATGCAGGTGCCAGAAGCCGCCGAGATCCCGGGAGACCACGATGAAGTGCAGCTTCTTGTCGTGCTTCACCTGGTAACGCGTCACCGGCGCGCCGTCGGGCCCGGTGACGGTGAAGCGGAAGTCGGCGGCCTTGCCCGGCAGGAGCGTCGTGGTCCGCGGGACCAGCGTGTAGCCGTCCTGGGAGATCTGCAGACCCGCCGGCACCGTGGTGGCGGCGTCCTCGGCGTCGGTTTGCGCGTGACCGGCGTCCGTGTGCGCGTGACCGGCATCCGTGTGCGCGGGAGCGGCCGCGGGCTCCGGGTGACCGTGGACGGGCCGCGGCTCCGCGCGCGGGGGCTCGCCGGCGCCGAGCGCGGTCCCCGCGCCCAGGGCCGCCAGGAAGATCACGCCGAGGCCCGCGGCGTACGCGCCGAGCCGGGCCGGGGTGTTCACGAGACACCCGCCACGTCGTATCCGGCCTCACGGACGGCCGCCACGATGGCCGCGTCGTCGGCCCTGCCGTCGGTCTCGACCGTCAGCAGCCCGGAGGCGAGGTCCACCGTGACGTCGGTGACGCCGGCGACCGCGCCGACCTCCTCGCTGACCGAGCTGACGCAGTGGCCGCAGGTCATGCCGGTGACGGTGTAGGTGCTGGTCATGGTCATCACTCCGGTAACTCGTTCCTCACGGACGTGAACACCATACCCCCCTATGGTATTTCCGCGTCAAGTCGGGGGCCCCGATCGAGGGGCCCACAGGTCTAGAGGAGGTAGCGCAGCCAGAGGTACGGCACGCAGAGGGCCACCGTGACGAGGGTGACCACCAGGCCGTATTTGGTGAACTGCCAGAAGCTGATCCGCGCGCCGTTGCGCTCGGCGATGCCGAGGATGACGACGTTGGCGGAGGCGCCCACGGCGGTGGCGTTGCCGCCGAGGTCCGCGCCGAGCGCGAGCGCCCACCACAGGACGTTGTGATCGCCGGGCACGTGCTGCGCGAGATCGGCCACGATCGGGCTCATGGTGGCGACGTAGGGGATGTTGTCGACGATCGCCGACAACCCGGCCGACGCCCAGAGCAGGACCATCGTGGTCACGCCGAGCCGCCCGGCCGTCGCCTCCGCCGCGGCCTGCGACACCTGCGTGATGACCCCGGTCTCCACGAGCGCGCCGACCATCACGAACAGCCCGGCGAAGAACACCAGCGTCGGCCACTCCACCTCGCGCAGGGCGTCGTCTGTGGTGATCTTTGTGACCAGCACGAGCAGTCCCGCCCCGAGCAGCGCCACGACCGACGGCTCGTAGTGCAGCACCGGATGCAGCACGAACGCCGCGATGACCACGCCGAGCACGGACAGGCTCTGCACCAGCATGACCTTGTCCTGGATGGCCGCCCGCTCGTCCAGCTGCATGATCTCGGCAGCCCGCTCGGGGTCGTACCGGAACGCCTTGCGGAACAGCAGCCGGCACATTCCGATGAAGACCGCCGTCAGCACGATCACCAGCGGCGCGAGGTGGACGAGGAAGTCGTTGAAGGTCAGCCCGGCGCGGGAGGCGATGATGATGTTCGGCGGGTCGCCGACGAGGGTCGCCGTGCCGCCGATGTTGGACGCCATCGCCTCGGCGATCAGGAACGGCGCGACCGGCAGCGCGAGGCGCTCGCAGACGAGGAACGTGACGGGCGCGATCAGCAGCACGGTCGTGACGTTGTCCAGCAGCGCCGACGCCAGGGCCGTGATCACCAGGAGCAGCACCATGAGCCGGAACGGCCGGCCCCTGGCGCGCTTGGCGGCCCAGATGGCGAGGTATTCGAACACGCCGGTCTGCCGCAGCACGCCGACGATGATCATCATGCCCAGCAGCAGGAAGACGACGTTCCAGTCCACGCCGGACTCCTGCGAGAAGAACGCGGAGCCGGCCGCGGTCGCGTGGACCAGCAGCATGATCGCGGCGCCGCCCAGGGCGGCCTTGACCCGGTGGACCTTCTCGCTGGCGATGAGGACGTACGTGGCGGCGAAGACGGCCGCCGCCACCCAAGCGGTCAGCGTCATGTGAGCCGCTTGAGCAGCGCGGAGAGCGTGACCGCGCCCAGCAGGCGGCCGCCGTCCAGCACGGCGACCAGGGGGCTGCGAGTGCGCGCCATCAGCGCGCCGATCTCCAGGAGCGTGGCGTCCGGGTCGGTCACCGGAAGCTCGCGCGGGCGTTCCGGCAGCGCCTGGCGGACCGTGCGGCCGCCCAGCGCGCGGACGAACGCGTCGGCGTGCGCCTCGTCGATCACCCGGGCCAGTGCGGGGTCGTCCTGGCAGTACGCGGGCACGGCCAGGCGCAGCACCTGCGTGCCCGGCAGGATCGACACCGGCGCGCCGCGCTCGTCCAGCACGATCAGCCCGGGCAGTTCGCGTTCGGCCATGAGGCGCGCGGCCTCGGCCACGGGGGAGTCGAGTCCCACGGTGGGGAACGGCACTACGAGATCCCGGGCACGCATGACCTCACCTGCCCGCCGCGTGTGGGTGTGCTCACGTCAGCCTTCCGGTCGCCGGTACGGCCCCCCGGGTATGGGGGACCCTTCGCCGACCAGACTTCCCGGCACACCCCGGAACAGGCTATCTGCCCGGCAAGCCGTGCAAAAGCCCCGGCGACGCGCGGCGGACGTATACCCCCTCGGCGTACGGCAGGCGGCCTAGCGACCCGGACGGCAGCGGGACCATGCCCTCGGGCGCCTCCGTCAGCCGGACGGAGAAGGCGAGACGGCGGCCGGCGCGTCCCCGGGCCGAGACGTAGTCGTCCGCGCCGGCGAAGGTCACTTCACCCACCGAGCCGAGCCGCGCCAGTGCCGCCTCCACCGGCTCGCCCGGCCGGACGACGGTGGCGGGCAGGCGGTCGGTCTCGTCGTCGGACCGCACGAGGACCGCGCCGTCGACCCGGGCGACCAGGCAGACCGTGACCTCCTCGAACCCGGCGCGCACGGCCTCGGCCGCCAGATCGGCGCCGCCGGGGACCTCCCAGCCGTGCAGGGAGAAGACCGGCGACCCGGCATCGAGCGGCGCGGCGAGCGCCCGCCGCACGGCCTCGACGCCCGCCCGCGCGTACGGGTTGGTCCGCTCGGGCAGCCGGTCCAGCGGAAACCAGCCCAGTTCGGCGCACTTGTGCGGCTCGGCGTTGACCGGCGTGCCGGTGATCGAGCGCGCCACGAGGAACATGCCGATGCGGGCCGTCCCGCCCGCGTTGCGATGGTGCATGACGTGCACCACCTCGCAGCCGTCCACGTCGACGCCGAGCTCCTCGCGGGCCTCCCGGACGGCGGTGTCCACCACCGACTCCCCCTCCTCCAGGTGTCCGGACGGCATGATCTGCCACTCCCCGTCGGCGTAGCCGGTGCCCTCACGGCGGCCGAGCAGCACCTTCCCGCCGTCCGTGAGCACCAGATGCACGTCGACGACCGGCCGGTAGCGGCCCGGGGCGTACGTCGCGGCGTCGAGCAGCGCGGGCAGGGCCGCGGCGTTCGCGGAGATGAACTCCCCAAGTTCGGGCGGCACCATGTTCAGGGCACGCGCCGTTTCCGGGCGCACGCGCCGCACCTCGTGCAGGCCGATGTCCGGCTCCAGGAACTCGGGGCCGCTGCGGCGCGACAGGTCGAGCGACACGAGCCGGCAGGCGAAGACCGTGCTCAGACGGCCGGGCTCCGCGAGGGTGAACACGTGCAGCGCAGGCCCCGCCGTAGCCCCGAGCTCCTCGTCGAGCTCGCGGCGCAGCGCTGCCTCCGGTGAGGCGTCGGACGGCTCCACCCCGCCGCCCGGCGTGACCCAGTACGGCTCGCGCTTCGGTCGTACCCGGCGGAACAGGACGATGTCGTCACCGTCGAACAGGATGGCCCGGACGCCGTGCCGTACGGAGGTCATGCCCGGAATCCTCTCGCGGACGGTCCGGCGTCCGCTGCCGGAAGGGGCCGAAATACGGTGAGGAGAGCTCTCCCGCGGAGGGCTTCGTGAAGAAGGGATGTTGCGCGATGACGGAAATGACCTACCGGCGGCTGGGGGACTCGGGACTCGTCGTCTCGGCTCTGGGCCTCGGCGGCAACAACTTCGGCCGCAGGCTCGACCTCGACGCGACCCGCGCCGTGGTCGACGCGGCGCTCGACGCCGGCGTCACGTTGATCGACACGGCCGACATCTACGGAGAGTCGGAGACGCTGCTGGGCGAGGTCCTGAAGGGGCGGCGTGACCAGGTCGTCCTCGCCACCAAGTTCGGCGGGGACGTGCACGGCGCCAACGGGCCCGACTGGGGCGCGCGGGCCTCGCGGCGGTACGTCCGCCTGGCGGTCGAGCGGTCGCTGCGCCGCCTCAAGACCGACTGGATCGACCTCTACCAGCTGCACTTCCCCGACCCCTCCACGCCGGTCGAGGAGACCCTGTCGGTCCTGACCGACCTGGTGCGGGAGGGCAAGGTCCGCTACGTGGGCTCGTCCAACTTCGCGTCCTGGCAGGTCACCGATGCGGACTGGCTCGCCCGCACCGGGGGCTTCGAGCGCTTCGTGAGCGCGCAGAACGAGTACAGCCTGCTCGACCGGGGCGTGGAACGGGAGCTGGTCCCGGCGCTGCTGCACCACGGCATCGGCCTGCTGCCGTACTTCCCGCTGGCCAACGGCCTGCTCACCGGCAAGTACCGGCGCGGGGAGGAGCCGCCGGCCGGCACCCGCCTCGTGGACCGGCCGCAGTACCTGACCGACGCGCGGTTCGCGGTGGTGGAGCGGCTGCGGGAGTTCGCCGACCGGCAGGGGGTCACCCTGCTCGACGTCGCTATCGGCGGCCTGCTCGCGCAGCCCGCGGTCTCCTCGGTGATCGCGGGGGCGACCAAGCCCGAGCAGATCAAGGCCAACGTCGCGGCGGCGGCGTGGCGGCCCGACGAGGCGGCGCTGAAGGAGCTGAACGACATCGCGCGCTGACCGGGGCGTGGCGGCCGGAGACACCGGCGCGGCCGCTGCTCGCCCGGGCCCCCCAGACCCCGAGGTTCAGACGGGGCCCGGGCGGGGCCGTCAGTCGTCGAGCATCTGCATGAGGCGGCGCAGGTAGGGCGGCACGTTGCGCAGCCGTACGGCGCTGCCCGCCACGGGGGACGCGGGAGCCAGCAGGGCCCGCAGCCCGGCCAGGTCGACGAACCGCAGGGCGCCCGCGTCGATGGTGATCTCGCCGCGCTCGCTCCTCGCCTCGGCGAGCGCGGTCGCCAGGGCTGCGCTGTTCGAGACGTCGACCTCGCCCTCCACGATCACCGACGAGTCCGCGGGGGACCACCTGACGCTGAGGTAGGTGTCCGTGTAGAGAACGCCGCGGTGACCGCCGGGTGGATTCACGAGACGCACCGGCATGGCGCACCGGTGCGTGAAGCGATGTGCGCCCGTCCCGGGCGCGGTATTGCGGAGCAGGACACGGTGATTGTCATCACGGTCCCACCTCCTCGCTGAAGGCGGAAATACTCACTGAGCGTTGCCGTCCGACAGCGCATCTGTCAATGGTTGGCCAGTTAATATTCAACGAAAGTCGACGATCATCGCTTGCGGCCCACGCCGCCGACCGCCCAGACCGTGTCCTTCGGCGGCCGCAGCTCGTCCGGCTCCGGCCGCCATTCGGGCACCTGGACCAAGCCGGGCTCCACCATCTCCAGATCGCCGAACAACGGCAGGATCTCGTCCTGGGTGGGCAGCCGCAGGCGGCCGTCGTCCTTGACTGCCCATTCGCTTGCGAACAGCAGGGCCAGCTTGCCGGTCACCTCCGGGCGCAGGTCGGAGATCGCGTGGCTGATGACCATGTAGCTGCCGGGTGCGATCGCCTCACGCAGGCGGGCGGTGATGGCCCTCGTCAGGTCGTCGTCGTTGATCGCCGCCAGGACCGAGACGAGCAGCACGCCCACGGGCTCGTCGAGGTTCACCAGCGCCCGCAGCCGCGGATGCGTGAGGATCGAGTCGGGGTCGCGTACGTCGCCGCGGATCACCACTACGCGCTCGTCCTCCTCCACCAGCGCCTGCCCGTGGTTGACCACGACCGGATCTTTGTCGACGTAGACCACGCGGGCGTCGGGGGCGCACCCGCGTGCGATCTCGTGCACGTTGCCCTGAGTCGGCAGGCCGCAGCCGATGTCGACGAACTGGCGGATTCCGGCGCCGGCCAGGAACCGTACGGTCCTGCGGAGGAACTTGCGTCCTTCGCGGCACATCAGGGGCAACTCGGGCGCGATCAGCAGCGCCGCCTCGGCGGCCTCGCGGTCCGCGGCGAAATTGTCCTTCCCGCCGAGCCAGTAGTCGTAGACCCGGGCCTCGTTCGGGACGGACGGGTCGAAACCCACAGGCTCGACCGGGGAGATACCCGGCATGATCCTCCGTTCAGCCCTGATGACCGATAGTACCGGTGCAAGATGGGCCTAAGTGAGGATCAGTACGTGTTATCCGATCCGAGTCCGGGGTGCGCCTGCGGCTTGATCAGCGATAGCCGGCGACTTCGGCGGTGAAACCGGCCCACACGGCCTTGCCCACAGGGCGTAGCCGCGCCCAGCCCCACATGCGGCTGACCCCGGCGACGACCTGCAGGCCGCGCCCGCTCTCGGCCACGTAGTCGGGCTCACGCAGCACCGGCGCGTCGTTGCTGGGGTCGGTGACCATGCACAGCAGCGCACGCGACGATCGGAACATCAGCAGGCGCACCGGCAAGGGGTGGATGGCCTGATGCCGCAGGCCGTGCCGTAGCGCGTTGGTGACCAGTTCGCAGACCGCGAGCGCGGCGTCGTCGGCGACGTCCTCCATGGCCCAGGTCTGCAACACGCTGGTCGTGAAGTGCCGCGCGGTGCGCGCCGCGAGGCTCTCCCGGTGGAACTCGTGCACCGCGACCTGGGGGACGCCGCACGGCTCCTCGCCACCGGTCCAGGGCCAGCGCTTGTCATCGGGAAAGACCTGCTCAAGCGTGCCAAGCCAGGGATCCCGGGCAACGCTATCGGCTTCTGCAAGGGAAGCACGGTCTGTCCGATAACCAGTCATTGAGAGCCTTATGAGGTTGATGTCGACCATGTGGCGGGATGACTCAGTAAGTCATACTGCTCCCATTGATGCGCGTGTGCAAGTACAGATGCACGTGCAAACGCACGAAAGTTGTGGTTCGGTCGGATTGCGAAACGAGGCGCCCCATGCCCGTGATCTACAACGGAATGCCCTCATCTCACCTGGGGCAGCAGGCCTGGCGCAAGAGCCGGCACAGCAATCCGAGTGGCAACTGCGTCGAGATCGCCGCGCTGCCCGACGGCCGGGTGGCCCTGCGCAACTCCCGGCACCCGTCCGGTCCGGCGCTTATCGTGCCCCCGCAGGACATGGCGGCATTCATCCGCTCCGTCAAGGAGGGCGAATTCGACGACCTCCTTGGCTGAGTGGAGAAATGATCTCGCCACTTGCGCGGACCGATGTGACGAGTATCGTGAACGTGGCGTAAACACCGGTGCACCTCAAAGGACCCCATATGACTGCGGCCCCTGCGGAGGGTGTGCCTCACCCGCTCGACCTGGCGTCACGATCACGCCGCAGCCCGACCGTCCTGCGCATCCTGCTCGGCACGCAACTGCGACGGCTCCGCGAGAGCAGGCACATCCGCCTGGAAGAGGCCGGCAACGCCATCCGCGCCTCCCACTCGAAGATCAGCCGGATGGAACTCGGGCGGGTCGGGTTCCGCCGCCGCGACGTCGCCGACCTCCTCACCCTGTACGGCGTCACCGACGAGAGCGAGCGGGAGGCGCTGCTCTCGCTGGTCGCCCAGGCCAACGCCCCCGGCTGGTGGCACAAGTACGACGACGTGCTGCCCTCCTGGTTCGAGGCGTACGTCGGCCTGGAGCAGGCCGCGAGCACGATCCGCTGCTACGAGGTGCAGTTCGTGCCGGGTCTGCTGCAGTCCCCGGGATACGCGGAGGCCGTGGTGCGGCTCGGCCACCCGGACGCCTCTGACGAGGAGGTCGAGCGCCGCGTCCGGCTGCGGATGGACCGGCAGGAGGTGCTGGTCCGGCCGGATCCGCCCCTGCTGTGGGCGGTGATCGACGAGGCCGTGCTGCGCCGTCCCGTGGGAGGAGCGGAGGTGATGCGGGGCCAGATCGAGCATCTGCTCGAGATGATCTCGCTGCCGCGTGTAACGCTCCAAGTCATCCCGTTCAGCGCGGGCGGGCACGCGGCCGCGGGAGGACCGTTCAGCATTCTGCGCTTCGCGGGGGTCGGCCTGCCCGACGTCGTCTACCTCGAACAGCTCACCAGTGCCATCTACCTGGAGAAACGAGAGGACATCGACCGCTACCTCGCGGTCATGGAACGCCTGTGCATCCAGGCCAGGCCGGCCTCGGAGACCGCGCGGATGCTGCGACAGCTCATGACGGAGTTGTGACCATGCGCTAGCGTCCCGTGGGTGACCTCCGCTGTCGCACGCCCGCAGGAGGCGGCGGCGCAAGCCGTACCCGAAAATACGTGTCAGGTGCGCGTGGGCGGTAAATGGAGTACTACCACACTGTGGGGCAAGCAGGAGGGCGGTGAGAACCTTGGCGGGCAGCCTGCTCAGCCTGGAGTTCGACCGAAGTTCGGTCACCAGGGTGCGGCACCTCGTCATGGTTTCGGCCCAGGAGGCCGGGCTCGAAGGCGTGACCCTGGAGGACTACGTGCTCGCGGTGCACGAGGCGGTCACCAACGCCGTCCGGTACGGCTCGCCCCCCAGGGGGATCGCCATGTGGCGTGAGACGGGGATGCTGGTGTGCGAGATCACCGACAAGGGCCCCGGCATCCCCGACGAGGTGCTGGAGCGGGAGGAGCCGGCGACGCGGTTCGACTTCGGGGGACGCGGGCTGTGGCTCATGAACCGCCTGGCCGATCGCGTCGTGCGTACGGGGGCGGATGGTACGACGATCCGTCTCAGCGTGGCGCTTCCCTGACCGACGTTCGGCTTCCGCTGAGAGCGGAGCACGGACCGCCTGACCGAAACCAGGCTCCCCCTCTTCTCCCCGTGCCCTCCTTTCTCAGGGTTAACGCCGCTGCGAGCTGGGCACTTCTGATCACATCACTCTGTCGTCAGGGTCGGACGCCAGATCGGACGGGCGAGCCGTAATTACGAATTTGGTTCACCGAAATTTCGGGCAATCCGGGTCGGACGCCGAGACCTTGCTAGGCTGCAGGGAACCGTAGAACCGGGCGTTGTCTCACCCGGCAGGTGAGACCGTCGAGAAGTGGGGTCACACCGTGAAGAAGCTGCTTGTTCTCGCTCTGGTCGCCGTCGGCGGGCTCCTGGTCTGGCGCAAGGTGCAGGCCGACCGTGCGGAGCTCGATCTGTGGACTGAGGCCACCGGCAGCGAGAACTGACCACCAGGGATGGTGCTTGATCGTGGCAGAGGTGCGGGAATGACCCCCGTGAAGCTGGCCTGTCTTGACTTGGCCGGGACCACGATCGGTGACATCGACATGGTGGAACGGGCGTTCGCCGAGGCGATCGCCACGCAGGGCATCGTCCCCGGGACCAGCGCCTATGCCCGTGCCATGGTGCATGTGCACAGGTCCCGGGGATGTCCCAAGATCGAAGTCTTCCGGGGCATCTTCCCCGGCAACGAAGCCCAGGCGCAGGCCGCGAACCTGACCTTCGAGCGTTCCTACGAAGGAGCCATCGAGAGGACCGGTCTCGTGCCGCTGCCGGGGGCGGTCGAGGCCGTCGCGAAGCTGCGTGACGCCGGCCTGAAGGTCGCCCTGATCACCGGATTCAGCCGCGCGACCCTGGGGCGGGTGCTGAGCACCCTCGCCTGGGTCGACATGCTGGACCTCGCGCTGTGCCCCGAGGACGCCGCTGGACGGGGCCGTCCGTACCCGGACATGGTGCTCACCGCCGTCCTGCGCTCCGGCGTCGACGACGTACGGCAGGTGGCCGTGGCGGGCGACTCCGAGAGCGACATGCTGTGCGGCCGGCGTGCGGGCGCCTCGGTCGTCGCCGGAGTGCTCACCGGCGTGCACAGCAAGGAGCGTCTCCTCGGCGGCGGCGCCACCCACATCATCGACTCCATCGCCGACTTCCCCGGGCTCGTCCTCGGCAGCGAGGTCGGCGCGTCGCCGGTGGCCACCTCGGCCCCCTGATCGCCGGCTCGCTCCAGAAGGATTTTCTCCGGCGCCGAGATGGCACGGGGTGGTATCAAGTGGCGCTCGGGTGCGGGCTATTGCTACGGTGTACGCACCGGCGGCCTGTGGATCTGCGCGTTTACGCGGTTCGCACCGCCACGGGGCCTTAGCTCAGCTGGCAGAGCGCCTGCTTTGCAAGCAGGAAGTCAGGGGTTCGAATCCCCTAGGCTCCACCAGCCAAAACGCCGCTTCTCCGATCATGGGAAGCGGCGTTCGTGCCATTAACGTGCCATTAGCTCTTGCCGGCATCGCGCTCCGCCTCGACTCGCGCGCTCAGCGCGTCGGCGATCTTCCGGTCGGCGTCACGCGTGGCGTGCTGGTAGATGAGCGCGGCCCGGTCGCTGTCGTGGCCCATCCGCGCCTTGAGGTCGGCGAGGCTCGCGCCCGACTGCGCGGCGAGCGTGTTGCCGGTGTGCCGCAGGTCGTGGAAGTGCAGCCCCTTGACGCCCATCTCCTTGAGCGCTTCCGCCCACTTGGCCTCACGCCGGAAGTTGCCACCGCGGAGGAACGCACCGCGTTTGCCGAGAAAGACGAATGCGTCGTCGCCCGTACCGGTGAACTGGTCGAGGTGGTCGACGAGGGCCGGGACGATCACCGAGGGGATGCTGACCGTCCGCTTGCCGGCCCGTGACTTGGGCGGCGCGAGCACCATGTCTCCTCCATCCAGCTCGATGAGCTGTTCCCGCACGCGGACCGTGCGCGCTTCGATGTCGATGTCCGAGCGACGCAGCGCGATCACCTCGCCCCATCGCAGACTCGCGAAGGTGGTCAGCAGGATTAGCGCCCGGAATCGCCGGTCCGCCATCCGGTCTGCCAGCTCGAAGACCTGGGCGACGGTGAGAATGGGCCGCTCCGGCGTCTGCTCGTTGTCGGCGCCCTTGATCCGGCACGGGTTCTGGCTGATCAGCTTGTCCTCTTCGACGGCCGTCATGAGAACGGCCCGCAGCAGCCGGTACGCCTTGGCGGCCGTGGACACCGAGACGCCTTTATCTATGAGGGAGGCTCGCCAGGAGCGGACAAGCGCTGTGGTGAGTTTGCCGACCGGCACTTCGCCGAGGCCGGGAGCGATGTGCCGGTCAAGGAGCCAGGTGTAGAGCTCGACCGTCTTGGGCCGCAGGCCCGGCCGCTCTTTGATCCAGGTCCGCGCGTAGTCGCCGAGCAGGACTTTGCCGCGATCGGGGTCCGTCCACTCTCCAGAGATCATCTGCGCTTCGAGCAGCGTGAGCGCACGGTCCGCGTCCGTCTTCGTGGCGTAGGTCGTCGAGCCTGTGTGGATGAGCCCATCGGGGCCGGGATAGCGAATCTGAAAGCGGCCCGAGGGAAGCTTGCGGATATTGCCGAAACGCCGGTGACCATCTCGGTTCGCCATCAGGCCGCCCGCCCTTTCGGCGCCTTGACCGGCTCGACGAGCCCGGCCGCGATGAACGCTTCGAGTGCGGCTTCGGGAATGCGAACGCCCCGGCCGACGCGGACGAAGAAGATACGGCGTTCGGCGATCAGCCTACGAGGAAAGCGAACGGAGGTATTC
Organism: Microbispora sp. NPDC049633; assembly: GCF_040675265.1. NCBI lineage: Bacteria > Bacillati > Actinomycetota > Actinomycetes > Streptosporangiales > Streptosporangiaceae > Microbispora > Microbispora sp. NPDC049633. The sequence continues at coordinate 8,830 of NZ_JBFAOO010000045.1, read as the reverse complement.
AGCCGTTCGGCCGCCTCTTCGACACGGAGGAGTCGGCCTTGCGCCTCTGGCGGGAGTGGCGTGGTCGGCGAAATCGGTTTCGTCATGCCGCCCTCCCTTCAGTTGCCGAAAGATCTTGGCCATCTGCCTCGGCCTGGAGCCGATCGAGATGGTTGCGCCAGCGCTGGCGTTCATGGACCGAACGGAGGAGCCGGACGCCGATAGGGGCCAGTTCGGGGTCACCGGGCTTGACCGGTCGCCAGATGTAGCGGTGGGGGTCGACCGGCTCGTCTTCGACGCCGAGGGCTTCCAGGACCCAGGTGCGGCGGTCCTGCTTGTGCTCGGTCAGGGTCTTGTTCGACCACTTCCGCGAGACGAGCACGCGCCGCCCCGCGTAGCCGAGGTGATCGGGCTTGTGCGCCTTACCCCTGCACCGGCCCGGAGCCATACCGGGCTTGGCGCCCTTGGGCTGCACCCCGTACCGCAGCCAGTTCGGGCACGTCGGCGAGCACGGCTCAAAGCGAAGCGCACCGAGGAGCCGTTCGGCGTGTGCCTTGCGGCGTGGGTCATCGGTCCCAAGCGCGTCGCCGAGGGACTTGGTCAGATACTTCGACAGGTACTGAATGAGCTGGTCGGCGTCCGGCGTTCCTGCGAGCACGCTCTGTATGTCGAGCTGGTCGCCGAAGCGGAGCACGTGCAGGGGTTCGGCCTCCTCGTCCTGGTCGAGCCGGTCGAGGGCCTGTTCCCAGGTCGGCAGGACTTCCCCGGTGGTCGGGTCGAGGTAGCCGGCCCCGTCCTCCCAGACCGGCAGGTGGTCCCCCTCGAACCGGACTTCATCGGTCGAGGGCCACCACACCTGGTGATACGTGGCCGCGATGATCTGCCGCAGCTCCGCACGAGGCAGGGTGCCGCGGATCGCCATGTGCAGGTGCGGAGCGAGCCGCTTTTGAGGTTCGACGGTGGCGAAGTACTGCACGTCGTATCCGGCGACCCGGCGAAGGTTCTGCACGAAGCGATCGACGAGCTTGGAGAAGTGCAGCGCATCGCGGGCCGCCCGCGCGTAGTCGTACCGGTCCGGGTCGAGCGGCGCGCCCTCCAGCACCCGCCCGTAGGAGGGGAGGGTGAGGGTGACGAACATGGAGGGCCGGTAGGTCTTGCCGTCCGAGCCGGTGAAGGTCCGCCCGAGCGTGGTCTTGGTCATCTGCCGCTTGGGCAGGTCCGGGGCGTCCTGCCGCCGCTTTGTCGAGCGGGACCGCTTGCCGGAGGTGCGGCCGAGGACGTTGCCGCGCATTCCGGCCCGGTTGATCTCCTCGTCCAGCTCGACGATGGCGGCGTCCAGGTCGGTGGTGTCGCCGTCGGCCTTTTCCACCTCATCCCGCCACGTCTGGGCGTCGGCCCGCAGCTCTACGAGGTGGCGCTGATACTCGTCGGCGTTGTCGGGCAGGTTCACGGGTTCGTGGTCGAGGTGCCAGCCCTCCCGGCACTGCGCCCGCCGGAGTTGCCGGTTGCGCTTGGCGCACGGCGGGCACTTGCTTTCCAACGTGGCCCCACACGGCACGTCGATGACCTCAACCTGTCCGGTGAGGATGTCCTGCCGCCGCAGCGGGACCGGCCGGATGCACACGCCGTACTGCTTGGCGATCTCTTCCACGACATCCCGCGCCAGCGGTTGAGCCATGCGGACGGCGCGGGGAGTGGAGCGGTCGTTGGGCCGAGCGGGGGAGGTCGGCTGGTCTCCCCCGGTCTGGTGGGCGTCGGTGAGGTCGATCAACTGTCCTCCTCTGTGGTCTCGGGGATGGTGAGGGCGGTCTGGCCGCATTCGTGGCACTCGACCAGGCCGCGGATGGGGTCGAGCCATAGGACGTTGAGTGCGCCGCAGATGGAGCAGCGCAGCCCGTCTAGGAAGTGCGCCAGGCCGTTCATGCGGCCTCGCTTCGCGCGCCGTACTCGGCGACCATCTGCCGAATGTCGGCGTCGGAGACGTAGGCCGCCCGGACCCGCACCGGATCAGGCGAGGTCTCCAGGCGCACGTAGCCGATGCCCGCGCCCAGCTCCGGGACCGGTGAGATGTGATCGGCGAGTGCGCCCCGGTCGCGTGCGCCATCACCGAGGACCATGTCCACCTGCTCGGACTCGTCCAGACGGAGGGCGATCTTGTCGGGGAACAGGTTGCGGATGTTCATGACCTCCTTGCGCGGGTCCTGAAGCGCGGCCATGACCCCGACACCGACCGCCCGACCCTGCGTCGTCAGGGTCGCCAGAGCCGCTGTGATCCGTTGGCGAAGGCCCTTGTCGGACTGGTAGGCGGTCAGGAACGCCACCTCATCCACGAGCACCAGGACGAACGGGTCATCGACGGTTGGCGTGTGGGAGCGGCGGAGGCCGGCGAACCGGTCGGCCCGCTCCTGCATCACGCTCACGGCCTCGTCGAGGAGGTCGGCGCACTCCTTCGGGTCGGCGGCATACCTTGCGCCGAACAGCTCCCGCCCGAAGGACAGTTCCATCCGCTTGGGATCGAGCGCCCACACCTGTACCAACCCGGCCCGCATGGCGGGGAGCAGGCCGCGGATGGTTGACCACAGCCACGAGCCTTTGCCGGCCCCGGTCGCCCCGGCGATGAGGACGTGGGTGCCGTGGACGTTGAGCCGGTAGGGCGTGCCGTCCTCGCACCGGCCGATCTCCACTGGCCCGACCGTCGCCGAATTGGGGACTGGGACGGCGGGCAGGGGTTCGGCGAGCGGGTCGCGGCGGGGGAAGGTGAGCACGAGCCGCCCGGCCCGCACGACCGCGACCCGGCAGGAGGGTGAGCCGAAGCCGTGGGCGAGGTGGTCGGTGCGGTCGGCCCAGTCCTTGACGGCCTGCCCGGACAGCATGCGCACGGTGACGCGGTCGGCCCAGCCGTCGCACTCGACCCGGACCAGGCGGGGCAGGTAGTCGCGGCCCTGGAGGTGTCGGCCGAGCCCGGACACGATCATCACCGGTTGCCAGTGACGGCGGTAGATCCAGAACCGGCGCCAGAAGGCCAGCAGCCGCCACCCGATCCAGCGGGCGAACGAGGCCCGGTCGGCCAGCACCCACCCGAACAACAGCGAGCCGGAAACGGTGATCGCGGCCACTGCGGCGGGCCAGCCGTACCGGACCCAGATCACCCCGGGAACGGCGAGCACCGCAACCGCGATGGGGTGGACGACGAGGGTCCGGACGAGACCGGCGACCAGGCGGCCGAGGAAGACCAGGACGGTGAGGATCGCCGGGGTCTGGACTACGGCCGGTTTGAACACGACCGCCGTGTCTGGAGTGGTGGACACGAGGTTACGCACCTCGCCACCGGGAAGGCGCTTGAGCATAAGCTGAACTCCTCTTCTCTTGATTCGCAGTCAGGGAGAGACCGAGGGGCCGCCGGAAGTTGCCGCTTCCAGCGGCCCCGCTTGCGTTAGGCCGCCGAGTCGGTGGCCTGGGCGCGTTCGGCGTGGATGCGTTCGCAGTCGGCCAGGTACCGCGCGGCGGCATTGAAGATCCCCCGCGCGATGTCCAGGTCGTCGGCGGTGACCGGGCCGGCCCCGGTGGTCGAGATCGTCACGTCCGCCTCGTCGGATTCCAGGACCAGGTACGGCCGACCGGACTCCAGCACCCGAGCCCGCGCCTGGGTGATCGAGGCGTAGAACGCGATGCCGATGCGGGGACGATGGCCGGGGTCGATCGACATCGACACGTGGGTGTAGGGACCGTGTGCCATCAGGCCACCCCGCGACCGTTGGCCAGGCCGTGAAATCGCCGCTCGACCGACCGGGCGAACGAGGCCGCCTCACGGGCGAGCTGTCGGGCGAACTCGACATCGGCCGGACTGACCTGGTCGCTGTCCGAGGTGGTCAGCAGCACCGAGGTCGTACCGAAGTCCAGCGCCAGCACCGGCGTGCGGGCCGGGTACGGCAGGGTCTTGGCCGAGGCCCCGCACCCGGTGTTGAGGCTGATCACGGCCGAGGGCCGCACCGTGCGCCGCCCCATCACGCCGCGTCCTTCGCAGCGTTACCGGCCTTGCCGGCCCCCGTACGGGGAGCTCGCATCACCCGAGCCGAGATCGAGTAGGCCAGCCGCCCCGTCGCCTGGTGCACGTACGGCTTGACCTCCAACCCCTCGAACTCGGCCGGGGCCAGCGGCACACCCGGCAGTGCGGGCGGGACGACCGGCTGAACCTCCGCCAGGATCTTCACGGTCACCGTCTTCTGCGCGGCCTTGAGCGAGGGGTCGGCGTCCATCACCGGGACCTGCCAGACCGGAAGCCCGGTCACCTTGTCCTTGGCCTGGGTGTCCCGCTTGGCGTCGAAGTCCTTCGCGGCGGTCACCTCGCCCACGACGTAGCAGCCGTGCGGGAACAGCAGCTCGAAACTGATCGGAATGGGTCCTTGCAGTGCCATCGTTCACCACCTCCTTGTCCACCCCCCTAGACAGTGGCGGGCGGTCCGCGACGAGGACTGTCTAGGGGGCTATGCGGACGACAGTAGCAAGCCGCACGAGGGACTGTCTAGGGGGGTTGACGAGTGAATGTGTCGCAGCGTGTCGCCTGTCTATGAAGAATGTGTGCAAAGCCGGTGAAAGTACCTGCAGTAACCTGGTCGGCGCTCCTTCGTACGGCGAGACTGCGCGGGTGACTACGAGAAAGAGCCCTCGATGGCATCCAGCGCTGCTGACCTTGGCGTTGCTGGGTTGGCTTCTGCTTGTAGTCGCTTGCTACCTACGACTCCCACTGGGCCGAGCGCTCTCGCTGTGGTACTGGCTGCTGATCATGGCGTTGTTGGCCTGGGCCGCGTGGTGGACGTTCCTTGCTGTGATGGCCTACCTGTCGCGTAAGGCGTATCTCCGGGCGACGGTGCCCCTGCTCGTCGGTGTAATCGTTGCTACCGCGCTCGCCATCCCGAACTGGGAGAACGCCTTTATCGACAGCCTTTTCCTGCTACAGCGGGACCGGTTCGACGCTATCGGTACCGCCTACCGACAGGGGGAGCCTCTGCCGGTGCCGTGGTGGATGGGTCTTCTCTCGATTGACGGAAGCGTTCAGGTGCAGGAAGACGGGGTGTATCTCCCGGTGTACGAGGACTGGAGGGCGGAGACGGGCGCGGGGATCGCCTACGTGCCGTCTTCGCCCGATCCCGAGACGGTGTTCATGACGGCGGCGGGAGACGTTGGTAGGCCGGTCCGATCGTTCGGCCACGGCTGGTGGTGGGTCGAGTAGTCAGACGAGGCAGAAGACGGCGCTCGCGTCATCGTGGGGCTTGCTTCGCGGCCAGCGTTCGCCGTGGGGGTCGGTTCGCTCGGCCTCGCGGACTCGGCGGATCAGGTCGGCCGGGCCGTCTTGAGCCAGGGTGTCGAGGAGCTGTCGCCAGGTCATTAGGCCATAGCGGCTGACGGCGTCGGCAGTCCCGTCGGTTAGCAGGGCCGCGGCGCGTACCTGGTCGGTGTGGATGGTGCCGGTGAGGGCTTGGTCGGCGGCGAGGGGGTCGGTGGAGGCGACCCAGAAGCCGCCGTCGCGGTTGCGGTAGGTGCCGAGGGTTTCGACGTACTCGCGGCGGGCTTCGGCGTGTTCGCCGGTGCCGCCGAGCAGGCTGTCGAGCCGGGTGCGGTGGGGTGCGGCGACCTGTTCTAGCCGGTCGTCGCAGATCACCATCGGGTCGGGTGTGCCGGTGTTGAGGATGAGGGTGGAGTCGCCGAGGACGAGCCAGTCGAGGTGGTCGGCGGCCTGGCGGAGCATGATGACGGTGGCGGAGGGGGAGCCGCCGTGGGTCAGGTCGCAGGTGAAGTCGTGCAGTGAGGTGACGTGCTTGATGCCCTGGGCGAGGAGTTCGGGCAGGGGGCCGGCGCTTTGGGCCATCTCGGAGAGCAGGGTGGAGCCGAGGGTGTGGGAGTACCAGCGCACGCTGTGGGAGCAGGCCGAGGTGACACCTGGGGGGATGCTGGCGCCGTCGAGGAGGACGACGGCGTCGGCGGTTGCGCCGATGAAGTCTTCGTTGGGCCGGTCGGGGTAGGCGGGTTCGCTGGCGAAGGCAACGCGCATCAGGTGTCCTCGTGCCGGTAGAGCGGGCTTACCAGTTCCGCCCGCACTGGTTCCCCGGTTTGAGGGTCGTATTCGACGCCGACCACGCAGGAGAAGCGACGGTCGCCGACCTGCCCCCACAACGTGGCGATCTCGCTGGCCAGTAGGTGGATGACGCCGAGGGAGCCGTTGGGATGGATACCGGCGATGGCCAGGAACGACCCATTGCCGTCCGGGCGGGGCAGGCGGCCGAGGAAGGCCGAGTCGGTCGGCTGGGCGGGGTCGAGCTGGGAGCCGGAGCGGTACTCCCGACCAGTGCGGGTGTCGACCAGCTTCCAGCCGGTGTTGTCGCGATCCCAGCGGATGACCGGGTCGGCGTCGTACGCGGTGCGCATGGCATCCGACATGCGGGGGCCGCAGATGACGAGCAGGCCGGGCCGGTTGAGGTCGATCTGCCCGTCCACGGTGACGTTGTCGGTGGCGACGGTCAGGCCGAAGGTCCGGGCGAGGTCTTCCAGGCGCTTGCCAGCGCGCATGTCGTCCAGGGTGACCATGGAACGGCCGGTCGCGGAGTCGTGCCGCAGCGGGGTCACCACGGTGACCGACCCGACGCCGAGGAACGCACCCTCCGGGGCGGGGCCGGTGTGGCGGATCTGGTGGATACGCCCGCGGGACAGGCCGGCCTTCTCGGCGATCTGCGCATACGACATGCCCTGGGCGTGGAGTTCTTGGATGACGCGGCGGCGCAGGCGGGCCAGTTCGGTGACTTCTTGCTGGGCGGCGTTGAGTCGTTCGGTGGCGACCCGGAGCAGCAGGTAGGGATCGTCGATGGCGGCGATTTTGTCCAGGTCGCTCGGTGGCACGCTTCCTCCTTGATGGTGCGCACCCGAGTCTAGGGCCCTAGACGAAATGCCGTCTATCCCTCTTGACAGTACGATTTTGACGGGTTTGCCGCTCTTTGAGTCCACGGCCCGGATCGCTGAGCGCCGGTTGGGGACACCACGCGGGCTCACCGCACCATTCCCGTCAGCAGGGCCGCCCAGACCTCACGTGCCTGGGCGAGGGGCCAGCGGTGGGTCTCGCGGATCTCGGGTGCGTCCTCTTTCTGGAGGGTACGCCGGATGAACCCCTGGCCGCCCGCCTGGCACAGCTCATAAACCATGGCCAGGCACTCGCAGGTCCAGGCGAGCACCCGTACCCGCGCTCCGTCCGAGGGCTCGAACCATTCCAGCTTCGTGCCCCCGGGCTGCCGGCGATCGGGGACGTGCGGGCTCACGCAGCTCATGACCGGCACGTCGCCTGTACGGCGGCGGCGATGGGGTCGACCTTGAGTAGCGCCCAGACGGTACGGCCGGCCTGGTCGCCGTACACGCCCCAGTTGTCGGCCAGGGAGGCGACCAGCAGCAGGCCGCGGCCGCCTTCGTCGTCAGCGGGCCGGACGAGCCGGGGGACTTCGGGGCCGCCTTCGTCGGTGACGCCGAGCCAGACCTGATCGGGTTCGGCCTGGAGGCTGACGATGAACTTGCCGCCGAACCGGGCCGAGGCGGTGTGCCGGACGGCGTTGGTCGCCAGTTCGCTCACGATGAGTTCGGCCGGCTCGACCACGGGCCAGGCGCCGAGGGAGGCGGTGATGAAGCGCCGGGCTTCGGTGACCGAGGCGGGACGGCCGAGGAAGTGCCGGGACAGGCGCCATGGGGGCATGGGACACGCTCCGTCGTATAGGGGGCTAGACATGCCATCGACGTGAGCGTATGACCAACGCTAGAAGGATCTCAAGGAATACGACGCATAAATGCGTCACTCATCGAGCTGCTTCGCCAGGTCCCGGAAGTCCGCCGCGATCTCACCCAGCAGCGCCCGCAGGTCGTCTTCGTACACGGCCGCGCTCGCGAACGCCTCGAACGCCTCTTCATGAGCGCCGATCTCGGCCGCCTCGGTCAGCGTGAGGTCACCGGTCAGACTCTCCACCACGCTCACAGAGCCGTCGTAGATGGTGAACCCATGCAGGGGGAAGGCCGGAGCCTCTGTCTTCCAGGGAACGACGCCGAGCCGGACATGCGGCATCGTCGACACCTGGGCTAACCGGTCGAGCTGAGCCAGCATCAAGGACGGCGACCCCGGCCAGGTACGCACCGCACCCTCAGTCAGCACGAAGGCGAACCGCCGGCCCTCCTCAAACAGCACAGCTTGAGCATCGACCCGTACAGCCGCAGCCTTGGCCGCATCGTCCTCATCCACATCCCGGCCGATCGACACCGCCAGCCGCGCATACTCCGCCGTCTGCAACAGCGCAGGAATCATCGCCGAGGAGAAGACGGCCATCCACTTGGACGACCGTACCCGTGCAGCGTTCGCCGCCTCCCGACCAGCCAACCCACCCTTCAACCGGGACACCTCATCACGCAGCCGCACGAGCAGAGTGTCCAACTCTCGCCGCGCATCATCATCGAGCTGGAGAGCACCCGACACCCGCTCAACCGTCTCCGGCGTCGGCAACAGCCGCCCCGTCTCCATCCGCGAGATCGTCGGCTGTGCCAACCCGGCCTGTTGCGCCAGCTCCTTACCCGTCAGCCCCGCATCCTTGCGCAGCCGCCGCAGCAGCTCACCCAACTCCCGCAACCGATCCCGCCGCTCCTCCATGCTGGCGTTCTACCACCGGAGCTTGACCAAGTGGCCCACGGTCACTCGGAACTCTGCTGAATTGTGCTCATAGGGATCAAGCGGCGGCGCGGCGCGCCGCCGTACTCCGGCCCTCTGCCGCCCGCCGGCCGGGCGTGCGGCCTGGGGGCCGGTCCCGGCCGCAGAGCGGCGGGGAGGGGAAGA
>NZ_JBFAOO010000044.1:0-47817 GCF_040675265.1 Microbispora sp. NPDC049633 | reverse complement strand
GGCCGCCCCGGCGCCGCTCCGCGCGGTCGCCCGCGTGTGGGGTATCCTGGCGGACGCGCACCAGGCCGGGCGGCCGGCCGCCGACGTGCTCGACCCGGCCCTGTTCCCCGGGTTCCGGCTGGACGTCAGCGACACCACGCCTTGACGGCCTTGATGACCTGACGGGCCTGCCCCGTGGTGATCGTGGCGTTCCCGCCCGACAGCTCGGCGACGACGTACCGCTCTAGGCTCATCGTGCTCCCCTCCGGCGGGGCGATGATCCGCTCACACACCCGTACGGCGCGGCGGATCGCCCGCTCCTCGTTCGCGACCAGGCCCGGATCGATCGCGCGTAGCGCGTCGAGGTAGGCGGCGGCCTGGTCGGCGTCCGGCGACGGCACCTGCGCGCCGCTGGTCGGCTGTGCGCTGCTTGTGCTCGCCGCCGGCCCCGGTTCCTCGCCGCCGCTCGCGCCGATGGCGATGCCGACGACGGCCAGGGCCACGATGACCGCGCCGATGATGACCACGGTCTTCGCCCCGCTCTTCTTCGCCGGCGGTGGCGGGGGCGGCGGTTGCCACTGCTGCGGCGGTGGCGGCGGGGCGTACGGCTGCTGTGGTGGCCACTGCTGCGGCTGCTGGGGGTGCATGCGGCGCACCCTACGCCCCGAACCGTTCCAAAACGCCCGACTCCGCCCATACGGGCGGCCAGAAACTGGCACTTCGCACCATCCGAAAGACGGTTCGCCCGGTGCGAGCCGAACATCCCCTTTCGCCTGGCCAGGTGCCAGGCCCTCACCCCGCGCTCCCCTGGAGGGTCCGCATGACCATGCCCACCCCGCCCGCGCCCGATGCCGGCCAGCCCGCGGCACCGCCCGCTTCCCCGGCCGCTCCCGCGCAGGCGCCTACCGCACCGACGGCACCGGCACCCACGCCGCAGCCGCCCACGGCCCCGCCCGTGCCGCAGCCGCCCACCTGGACACCCCCGCAGCCCCCGCAGCAGGACGACGACGCCGAGTTCGGCAAGCTCCCGCAGTGGGCCCAGAAGAAGTGGCGGGAAGACCGCCAGGAAGCGGCCAAGTACCGCGTCCAGGCCCGCACCGAAACCGTGCTCCGCCACGCGTACACCACCGCCACGCACCACGGCGTCAACCCCGACGCCCTGCTCGGCTCCGTGGCGTTCGCCGAGCACGCCAAGAGCCTCGACCCGTCGGCGGAGGACTTCCCCGCCAAGCTCGCCGAGGCCATCCAGAACGCGCTCACAACGAACCCGTGGATGGCCGCACAACAGGCCGCCGCCACCCCGCCCCCGCCGCCGGTCCCCACCGCCGGGGGCGCGGACTTCCAGGGCGCGGGCGGCACACCGCCGCCCTCGCTCGACGAGCAGATCGCCGAAGCCGAGAAGGCCGGCAACCACGCCCTCGCGATCAGCCTCAAGCGGCAGAGGGCCTACAGCACCTGATCCCGTTAGGAGACGACCTTGTCCGGCATCACCGCGATGGGCACCACGTTCAACCTGCCCAACTACACCGGCCAGCTCTTCAGCCTCACCCCCGCCGACACGCCGCTGCTGTCCGCCATCGGCGGCCTGACCGGCGGCGGCATGGCCAGCTCGACGGAGTTCGAGTGGCAGACCTTCGATTTGAGGGATCCGTCGCAGCGGGTGCAGATCGAGGGCGCGACCGCGCCCACCGCGGAGGGCCGGGTCCGGGCGAACGTGAAGAACGTCGTCCAGATCCACCAGTCCAAGGTGTCGGTCAGCTACACCAAGCAGTCCGCGACCGGGCAGCTCGCCTCCCCGCAGTCCGCGCCGTACAACCACCCCGGCGGCGGCGCCAACCCCGTCACGAACGAGCTGGACTGGCAGGTGCAGCGCGCGATCGAGCAGATCGCGCTGGACGTCAACTGGTCGTTCATCAACGGCACCTACAACAACCCCACCAGCAACAGCACGGCGCGCAAGACCCGCGGCCTGCTCCAGGCCATCACCACGAACAAGGTGTCCAAGGCCAGCAGCACGGTGACCGGCCTGTCGTCCGCGACCGACACCATCACCGAGACCGCCACGGCGCTGTCGGACGGCGACAAGATCGTGTTCACAAGCACGGGTGACGCCACCGGCATCGTCGCCGGACGCGTCTACTACGTCGTGTCCAAGGCCACGAACACCTTCAAGGTGGCCCGCACCGCGGGCGGCTCGGCGATCACCCTCGGCACCTCGACGTCGAACATCGACTACATCAAGCCGCAGACCACCGCGCTGGCCACGACTGACATCGACGCCCTGCTCCAGCTGGCGTACGACAACGGCGGCCTGACCGGCGGCAACGCGACCCTGCTCGTCAACTCCTCGCAGAAGCGGGCCATCACCGCGGCGTACGCCAGTGCCTACGGCAAGACCGTTACCATCACCGAGGCCAACCGGACCGTGGCCGGCGTCTCCGTGCAGACGATCGAGACCGACTTCGGCGTGCTCAACCTCATGCTCGACCGGCACGTCCCCCAGGACGCCATCGTCGTGCTCACCCTCTCCCAGCTCCGCCCGGTGTTCCTGAACGTGCCCGGCAAGGGCGTGTTCTTCGAGGAGCCTCTCGCGAAGACCGGCGCGTCGGACGACGTGCAGATCTACGGGGAGATCGGGCTGGCGTACGGCAACGAGATGGCGCACGCGCAGCTGCGCGGTCTGGCCGTCTGATGGCCCTGTACGAGAAGCGCATCGGCGACCAGACGTGGCGGGCGTTCACGGTCGACGGCAGCGACGAAGACGCCCGCCTCGCGCGACTGGCCACCCTCGGGGACGAGGGGTGGCGGCTCGTCGACCCCGAGGCCGAGGCGAGCACGGCCACCGAGGGTGGCCCCTTCGACCCGGCGGACCACGATGTCCCCCAGGTCCTCGCCTACCTCGAAGGGGCGGACGCCGAAGAGGCGGCGCGGGTGCTGGACGCCGAGGCCGCCGACAACGGCAAGCGCCGCAAGGGGATCCTGTCTCACCGCGAGGAGATCCTCGCGCGCGAGCAGGCGGCCGACGAGGACCTGGCCGCCAAGCTCGCAGCCGAGCAGCAGCAGAAGGAGTAGGCGATGGCTCGTACGGCTCTGACCCCCGTCAGCCTCGGCACCACCGGCGTGCTGCTCCCGGACGCCGGTGCCGCGGCGAACATCGCCGACGGCAACAGCTTCTCGTGGACCAGCGGGCGCCGGGTGTACGTCCACAACGGCGACGACACCGCGCTGACGGTGACCGTCCCGACGCCGGGCACGGTCGGCTCACTGGGCCTGTCCATCGGCGACGCCACGTTCACCGTGGCGGCCGGCAAGGGGCGCATGCTCCCGGCGCTGGGCCAGGAGTTCCGGCAGGCGGACGGCACCGTGCACCTGAACTACTCCGGCGCGGACGCCACGGTGACGGTGGCTGTCGTCGACATCTGATCGTGCGGGCGGGCGCGGGCTGGGGGGTCGCGCGCCCGCCCGCGCACGACAAGGGGGGAGGCGAGCATGGCGTACGCGACCGCCGACGACCTGACCGACTACCTCGACCCGGTCCCGGATGACGCCGATCTGCGGCTGACCCGGGCGTCCCGGCTCGTCGACCAGGCGCTGCTGTGCGCGGTGTACGACGTCGACGACACTGGCATGCCGACCGACCAGCGGGTCATTGACGCGCTGCGTGCGGCGACGTGCGAGCAGGTTGCCTCGTGGGTCGAGAGCGGGGAGACCGGCACGGGCGCGGCCGACGGCTACCAGTCCGTATCCATCGGCTCCGTGAGCCTGAGCCGCGCGGCCGGCGGTCCCGGCGGGGGCGGATCGCAGGCCGAGAGCCTGTGCCCGCAGGCCCGCATGGTTCTCCAGCAGGCAGGGCTCACCGGCCGCGGGCCGTACGTCGACCCGCTGGGCTGCTGATGGGCGCCATCCCCGCGTTCCTGCTCCGCCACACCGTCACCATCCGGCCGCTCCTCGGCGAGGGCTCGTTCGGGCCCAAGCACGGCGATCCGGTCACCGTGCCCCGGTGCTTCGTCGACGAGAAGCGCCGCCTCGTACGCGGGCCGACCGGCAGCGAAGTCGTGTCCGAGGCCACCGTGTACGCGCCGCGCGGCACCGTCTGCCCCGTCGGCTCGCTCGTCACCCTGCCGTCGGGGCGGAAGGCGTCCGCGCTGGCCGTCGGCGACCTCGACGGCGGCGGACTACCAACCCCGGACCACCTGGAGATCGCGCTCACGTGAGGAGGCCGGGATGCCGCAGAAGGCCACCCTCCGACTGAACGTCGGGGTGATCAAGAAGGCGCAGCGCGCGGCCGCCGTACGCGGACTGCGCAAGGCGGCCGAACACCTCCTCCAGGCCAGCCGGGAGCTGGTGCCGATCGAGGAGGGCACCCTCGAACGGTCCGGCGTCGCGAGCGTGGACGAGGACGAGCTCCGCGCCGCCGTCTCGTACGACACGGTCTACGCCGTGCGGCAGCACGAGGACCTCACCCTGAAGCACGACGAGGGCAGGCAGGCGAAGTACCTCGAGGAGCCGATGCAGTCCGAGCGCGGCACGATGCTCGACATCGTGGCCGCTGAGGTCCGCCGGAGCCTGCGATGACCCTCCTCGAGGAACTCGCGCAGCTGCTCGCCGACCTCGACCTCGGCACCTACAACAGCGACGGGGCGGCCGGCGGGACCATCTTCCTCACCACCCTCCCGTCCACGCCGGACCGCTGCATGGCGGTCGCCCGGTACGGCGGTGCCGAGTCCGACTCCCGCAACCCGTACGACGAGCTGTCCATCCAGGTGCGATGCCGGGGCAGCGCGGCCGACGCCCGCGAAGCCGAACAGGACGCGCAGGCCGTGTACGACGCCCTGCACGGGCTCGGCATGCGCGAGCTCACCCCCGACGGCACCTGGCTACAGCTCGCCATCTGCCAGAACGGCGGGCCCGTCTACATCGGCCGGGACACCAACGGCCGCCACGAGTTCACCGTGAACGCACGCGTTGACGTGCAGCGATCCACCCCGAACCGCCCCTGAACTGGAGGGAAACCATGGCGCAGCGGCGCATCAACGCGAGAGACATGATCGTCCAGGTCGAGGACTCCACGCCGGACGAGTGGCTGCCCATTGAGCGGCTGCAGAACGTCGTCGTCAACCCCGGCGAGAACGAGGAGACCGTCGACGTCAGCGACTACGACAGCGACGGCGCCTACGAGCAGGAGATCATGCAGCGCGGCGCGTCCCTCACCCTGGAGGGCCTCGCCCTGGAAGACGACAGCACGGGCGCGCTGCCGCCCGGCCGGGCCCGCGTCGAGGCGATGGCCGGCGAGGACAAAGTCGGGTCCGACAGCCTCGGCCGGATCCGCTTCCGGTCCCCGCGGTCGTCGACGTGGCGGATCTGGGACTGCACCTTCTCGCTGGGCGAGCAGGGCGGCGCGACCAACGACAAGGTGTCCTGGTCCGCGACCATCACCAAGAGCGGCCCGACCACCACCGCGGCGGTGTCCGGGTGAGCGACGAGCAGACTTGGGTCGACGCCGACGACTTCGACGGCGACCTTGACGCCGACTTCGACGAGGCCTGGGCCGAGCACAAGCCCAAGCATGTCAAGATCAAGGGCCGGGTCTACCGGATGCCCGCAGAGCTCCCGGCGAGCGTGCTCATCCTCCTCGCCCGGCAGCGGCGCGCCACCCGCTCCGGCGAAGACGGCCTCAACTTCCTCGAGCAGATCCTCAAGGCACTGTTGTCCCCGGCCGGGTACGAGCAGGTCCTCTCCGACGGCATAGGCATCACCAGCCTCAAGGACGTCGTCGACTGGTGCCTCAAGGCGTACGAGATCGTCAAGGACGACGGCGCGGGGGAAGCCAAGCCCCCGGCACCGGGGGCGACCGAGTAGGGCAGATCGTCCAGTTCTGGACGCTGATCGAGGCCGACTTCCAGCGCGAATACCGCCTCGACCTCATGCCCGCCCTCCGGGCCGGGATGCCCTGGAGGCGGTTCTCCGCCCTCCTGATCGGCCTGTCCCCGGAATCGATCTGGCGGCGGGTCACCGCATCCCAGCCGATCGACCTGTCCGGCGAGGCCGCAGACGCGTTCATCGACACCTTGTGAACCGGATCAACCAGCACGGGAGGTGATGTCCCGTGGCGCTGTCGCTGGGCGAGCTGACCGGCTTCATCGATCTGGAGGACAAGGGATTCGGCAAGGGCGTCGACGCCGCCGGGAAGGGCCTGACCCGGTTGGAGACCTCGACGACCAGGTCCATGGCGTCGATCGAGAGCACCGTGTCCCGCGCCCTCGCCGACGTCCAGGCCGACATCGCCGGCGGGCTCGACCCCGCGTCGGCGATCGCCGACCTCGACCGGCTGGAGCGCGAGCTCGACCAGGCGCTGTCCGACATGCTCGACGAGGCCGACACCTTCGCCAAGGAGCTCGACCAGGCGGTTGACGACGCCTTCGACGACCTGCCGGACAAGGCCCGCAAGAGCGGCGAGGAGACCGGAGACAGCTTCGGTGACGGCCTCGACAAGGGCGGCCGATCCCGCATGTCAGGCGTCGGGTCGAGCCTGATCGGGTCGTTCAAGGGCCTCGGGTGGGCGGCGGCCGGCACCGCGGTCGCCGGGCTGCTGATGTCCGCGATCGAGTCGGCGCTGGAACGCGAGGACCTGTTCGCCACGTTGTCGGCGAAGGTCGGCGCCTTCGGCAAGGAATCCGAGCGCCTCGGGAAGATCGCCGGAGACCTGTACGCGCAGGCGTACGGCGAGAGCCTGAGCGACGTCACCGATGCCCTCGCGAAGGTCTACCAGAACATCCCCGGCGCGGCGAAGCTCGGCGACGACGCCCTGAAGAAGACCTCCGCGCAGGCCATCACGACCGGCAAGATCATGGACGAGGACCTCGGCAAGGTCACCGCCGCCGTCGGTCAGATGATGAAGACCGGCCTCGCGAAGAACGCCGAAGAGGCCTTCGACATCCTCATCCGGGGCCAGCAGGAAGGCGTCAACAAGAGCGAAGACCTGCTCGACACCTTCAACGAATACTCGACGATCTTCCGCGATCTCGGTCTCAGCGGGACAGACGCCCTCGGCCTCATGTCCCAAGGGCTGAAGGCCGGCGCCAGGGACAGCGACACCGTCGCCGACGCCCTGAAAGAGCTGGACATCCGGGTCAAGGACATGTCGGCCGCGAAGGCCTTGAAGGGCCTCGGCCTGAACGCGCAGGAGATGCAGGCCGCGTTCGCGAAGGGCGGCCCGAAGGCCCGCGAGGCGCTCGACCAGATTCTGACGAAGCTGGGCCAGGTCAAGGATCCCGCCGAGCGGTCCCAGCTGGCCGTCGCCTTGTTCGGGACCAAGGCCGAAGACATGGCCAAGTCGATCAACAATTTGAACCTCGACAAGGCCAAGGGCGCCGTCGGCGGCTTCAAGAACGCCATCCAGACCGCCGACAGCGAGATCAACAACACCATGTCGGCCAGCACCGACAAATGGTCGCGCTCCTGGGGGGACGCGCTCAGCGCGGTCGGCGGCTTCATCCTCGAACAATTCAAAGACTTCTTTCCCAGCCCGGCCGAGTTCGAGGAACAATGGAACTCGATCACAAGCTGGTTTTCTGACACCGTAGGCCCGTTCTTCTCGGACCTGTGGGACGGCGTGAAGTCGAAAACGTCCGAATGGTGGGAGAAGATAAAGACGACCGTTTCCGAAAAGGGAACGGCACTGGTCGAATGGCTGAAGGCACTCCCCGGGAAGATCAGCGAATTCTTCTCCTCCGGCTGGGAGAAGCTGCGTACGCAGGCGTCCGATGCCTGGGAGAAGATCAAGACGGCCGCCAGCGACAAGGCCACGGCCCTGCTCGACTGGGTGAAGGGCCTGCCCGACAAGATCAAGGACAAGCTGGGCGACATGGGGTCGCTACTGGTCGATGCCGGAAAGGACATGGTCACCGGCCTCTGGAAGGGCGTCCAATCGCTGGGCGGCTGGCTCAAGGAGAAGGTCAGCAGCTTCTTCGGGGGCATGGTCCCGGACTGGGTGAAGAAGGCCCTCGACTCCCACTCGCCGTCGAAGGTGTTCGCGGCGATCGGCGGCGACACGGTCACCGGCTTCGTCCAGGGCATCCTGACCGAGCAACCGCGGGCCCAGATGACGGCGAAGCAGTTCGCGAAGCTGGTCAAGGACGCCTTCGCCGTTGACGTCAAGGGAGCGCCCGACGCCCTGGTCAAGTGGGTGCAGTCCAACAATTCCCAGCTCAAGGACCTCGCGGGCAAGCGCGAAGAGATCATGAAGCAGATCGCCGACGCGAAGAAGTACGCCGACCAGCTCGCGAGCCAGATGCAGGACTTCGCGAGCGTCGCGAACCTCGGCCTCGGTGAGGGTGCCGGCGCGGGCGACGTCGTCGGCGGTCTGCAGGCGAAGCTCAACCAGATCAAGCAGTTCGCGAACGACATCAAGAAACTCGCCGAATCGGGCCTGAATAAGACGACCCTCGCTCAGATCATCAACGCAGGGCCGGAAAAGGGCCTCAGTCTGGCGGAAATGCTGGTCGGCGCAGACGGGGCCGAAATAAAGGCGATCAACAAGGCTCAAGCCCAGATCGATAAAGTCAGCAAGCAAATGGGCAAGACTTCCGCGGACGCCTTGTATGACGTGGGCAAGAAATCAGGCGACGGCTTCCTGAAGGGCCTCCAGGGGAAACTGAAGGAAGTTGAATCAATGATGGCCCAGATCGCCAAGGCGGTGGTCGCGGCGGCCAAGAAGGAACTCGGCGTCAAGTCCCCCTCGCGCGTGTTCGCCTCGATCGGCGACAACACCATGTTGGGCTACATCCAGGGCGTCCTCGCCCGCCAGGCCGACACCGTGTCCGCGGTCGCCGGCGTCGTCGGCAAGGCCGTATCCGCCGCATCCCAGATCTCCGGCGCGGCACCCGCCATGGCCGGAGCGGGAGGGGCGACGACCGTCAT
Source organism: Microbispora sp. NPDC049633 (assembly GCF_040675265.1). NCBI lineage: Bacteria > Bacillati > Actinomycetota > Actinomycetes > Streptosporangiales > Streptosporangiaceae > Microbispora > Microbispora sp. NPDC049633. Next base: position 38,919 of record NZ_JBFAOO010000044.1, on the reverse strand, counting down.
CACCCCGGCGAAGCTCGACGACTACGCAGGCGCGGGCGGCGGCGGCGGGGGCGGCGGTGTGGTCGTGAACATGCCGCACGCGGTGATCCGCGAGGAGGCCGACGTCTACAAACTCGGCGCCGAGTTCGGTTTCGGCCTCCGCTCCCGCGGCTGACCCTTCCCCTCTTCCGTCCCTCGACCATGTGAGGTGGTTTCCGCATGTCCACGTTCGATCCCTCGTCTGGGATCACCTACGGTCAGTGGCTCCGCAACAAGGGCATCCAGGTCAAGGGCGACCGGTCGACGCCGCGGCGGCGAGAGACCCGCGACGAGGCGGGCCGGCTGGTCCGCACCGTCACCGAGATCACGGACTCCGGCGCCGTCGCGACGACCCGCAACCGCACCTCGGCACGCGGGGAGCACCAGGACGTCCACGTCCACGTCCCCACCCTGCATGGCATGGCGGGGGCGCTGACTCCGGGGGTGCGCACCCGATGAGCACGAACGCGCGCATGGAGGCGATTCACCGCCGCGAAGAGGCCGAGGTGCTGGAGCTCTGCGCCGATTACCAGGAGCGGTTCCAGACGGCGACGGCCGCCTTCGAGACGAACCCGACTCCGGAGAACGAGGCGGCGAGGCAGGCGGCGATGGACGAGCTGCACCTGTTGCGCAGGTGGCTGCGGCAGGGCGGCCGGCCGGTGCTGCCGGACGGTCAGGGGGACGCGGTCGTGCAGGCGGGCCCGGTCGGCGAGCAGCGCCCGCAGGGCCGTAAGAGGAGGGATGCCTGATGGGCTGGACCGCGAGCGGCATGATGAGGACCACGCAGCTCGGCCAGTGGAACTCCTCGGCTCTGGGCCTCGATCTGACCGCGAGCCCGAAGCTGGCGTTCTTCGGGTCGTCCGTGACGCCGAATTTCGCGACGGATACGGCCTACGGCACCTCCCCGTGGAACTCGGGCGAGGCCTCCGGGGCGGGTTACACGGCGGGCGGGCCGTCGCCGGCGAACGTCACGCTGACGATTGTCAGCAGTCAGCTGGTGCTCGACGCGGACAACACGCAGTTGACCAACTCGACGATCACGGCTGAGGGCGCGTTGTGGTACTACCCCGCCAAGAGCAACAGGGCCTTGTTGGCGGTGTGGTTCGGTGCCGCGAAGACCACCCAGGACGGCACCTTCTTAATCACCTGGGCCAGCGGTGGAGTCGCCGCTTTCACCATCCCCTAGCGACCCTGGAGGGCGGTGACGGTGCTCCTCAAGAACACCTTCAGCGGCGGCACGGACGGCGCTTCGATCACCTCCGCCAACAGCGGTGGCAGCAGCGGGAATGCGTTCAACCTCGTCAGTAGCTCCAGCGCGGTGTCGTACTCCAGCACGAACGCCACCGGCAGCAGGGCGCCGCTGGTGGCGAGGCTCACGGGCAACCCCACGATGGCCTGGGACCTGGCCCTGTCCGGCCGCACCGCCTATCCGCGGGTGTATGTCTACCTGCCCAGCTATCCCTCGTCGAACCTCGATGTCGTCGAGCTGGACGCCGGCATCAACACCGCCGCGTACATCCGGATCACCACGACGGGCACCGTCCAGATCGTCAACGCGGCCACGAGCAGTGCCGTGACCGGCACGACCACACCGAGCGCGATCCCGACAGGCCAATGGGTGAGGATCGAGGCCCGGTTCACCGGGGCAACGTCCACCACCGGTACGTGCGAGTTGCAGGTCTTCCACAACGCGGACTCCGCTACGGCCACGTTCACCGGTAGCGGGTCCGGTCAGAACTTCCGCACGTCCGCGTTTACCGTGATCTCCTTCCGGGGCCTCAGCGGCTACACCTACTACCTGGACGACGTCGCGGTCTCCGACACCGGGTACGTCGGCCCGGACCAGGTCAGTGTGAGTCTCACCCCCGACACTCTCACCGGTGTCTGGGCGCTCCCCGCCCCCGCGGTCTCCCTCGGGACCGAGGCCGCCCCCGCCACCCTGACCGGCTCCTGGTCCCTGCCCGACCCGGAGGTCACCGTTGCGGACGGGCTGACCGCCGTCAACCCCGACCTCCTCACCGGGGTTTGGGAATTGCCCGCTCCCACCGTCGAGGCATTCAAGAACGTCACCGTCACCCCGGACACACTCGCCGGCACCTGGGAGGTCTTCGACGTAGTCGCTGGGGTTCCGGTGAATCCAGGCGACAAGCTCACCGCCGACGGGCAGATCGAATGGAACGGCTTCCTCCTGGGTGGCGGCACACCGTACAGCCTCCAGCAGTTCGACGGCTGGGTGAACGACATGCCCGGCCTGGACTCCGGCAACGTGCCCCAGCCCGGCAGGCACGGCAGCTACCCCGGTAGGAAGTTGGCGCAGGAGCGCACCGTTACGCTGTCCGGGCTGATCCGGGTGCCGCGGGCGGACATGGCGCAGACCGTCGAGACCCTCATCGCCGAAACTCCGGTGCTGGAGGACGAAACGGAGCTGCCGCTCGCGGTGAGGATCCTCGGCACCGTCTACGTCGGCTACGGGTCCGTGCTCCGCCGCGCGGTCCCCGTCGACAAGCAGTACCGGCTCGGCCTGGGCCGGTACACCCTGCAATGGGTCCTGTCCGACCCGGTCCTGCTATCGCAAGGGCTGAACTCGGCCGTCATCGGCGACGGCGAGACGCAGACGCTCACCAACCTGGGCAATGCCGCCAGCTACCCGCTGATCAGGGTCCCCGGCCCTTCCACGAACCCGGCCGTGGAGATCCAGAGGTTCGGCGGAGACGCACGCGTACTCGAGTTCGGCCTCACCGTGCCGTCCGGACAGACGCTGGTCATCGACACCTACTACGGGTCGGTGAAGCTCGGCGGCAACGACGTCATCAGCGCCCTATCCGACACGTCCGTGCCCGTGTTCGACCTCGTCCTGGCGGCCGGCCAGTCGCAGGTGACCTACGACGGCGGCGGCAGCGCACCGGAAATCACCGTGCTGTGGCGGCACGCCTACCTGTGAGGGGGTGACCCGTGCCCGCGCAGATCCGTGATAGCGTCACCGCCCCCTACTCCGAGGTCAGCGCCCGGAACGTCGCCGCCCCCGAGTCGCAGCCCGGCGACGTGCTGCTCATCATCCACAGCTGTGACATCGGCAGCCTGGACGCCATGACCGTCACGGGCGGCGGCACCTGGACCACGATCGCCAGCCGGTCGCGGGACGGCGGGGCCGGCGGCGGCACGAAGATCTACCGCCGCCTCGCCACGGCGTCCGAGCCGAGCACCTACCGGCTCACCCAGTCGCTGCTGGCCGACGTCACGGTGACCATCGTGTCCATCTCGGGCGCCTCGGCGGACGGCATCCTGGTCACCCAGAGCGGCGCCGCCGGGAACACCCAGGACCTGACCACCCCGGCCGGGACACCGTCGACGGGGTCCGGGCTGGAGCTCCGCGCCGGGGTCGCGTTCAGTCTCAACAGCAACCTGACCCTGTCGTGGGAGGCACCGGCCGGCTACACGCCGGTCCGGTCCGTGCAGTCCCGCCAGTACGTCTCGGCCAGCATGGCGTCCCGCCCGATCGTGTCATCCACGCAGGTGCCCGCCGCTGCGTTCCGCCTGGGCCGTACCGTCGGCGAGTCGATGGGCTTCACGATCCTCATCCCGACGACCGGGTCCACGCCGACGCCTCCGGTGATCCCGGATACCGCCCCCGGCCGCGGCTCCGGCCTCTACAGGTACATGTGCCACGACCTGCTGACCGGCTCGTACATCACCGACATCCGCCCCTCGGACTGCACCTTCGATCGCAGGCTGGGCGAGCCGGGGACGTTCTCGGCGACGTTGCCGGTGCCCAACGAGACCGTCGCCGAGGAGGTCGCCCGGATCATCCCCCGCCTCAGCAGCGACCTGAGCACCGGCCCGGGCCGGTTCACCGTCCGGATCTGGCGGGCTGGCGTCCTGTGGGGCGAGTACTGGATCACCGGGGCGCGGCTCGCGCGGTCGCGCCGCGGCGGCATCAGCGTGGAGTTGCGCGGCAGCGGCCTCGACGCGTACATGCACAACGTGCCGGTCGAGACCGACCTCAGCTACAGCTCGGACCAGATCGCGAACGCGAGGTCGCTGATCACACACATGCAGGGCTTGTCCGGCGCGAACATCGGCCTAATGCTCCAGACCGGCACCTCCGGCGTGACCCGCACGCTGGAGGCCAAGCTGGAGAACGATCCCACCTACGGCGACGTCCTCACGGACTTCGCGAAGGGGTACAACGGGTTCGAGTGGACGATCGACCCGACGTACAACCCGGACACGCGGCAGGTCGAGCGGTGGTGGCGGTGGGGCTGGCCCCGCATTGTGGGTGAGACCACGCACGTTGTCACCGAGTCCCCGCACGGCGGCGACATCCTCGAATGGTCCGAGGAGATCGACGCGCTCCGAGGGGCGACCCGCGTGCGCGTCAGGGGCGGCACGCCGGAAAACGTCGACGCCGAGGAGGGGGCCGAACCCGTCTACAGCTCGTGGACGTCGGCGACGGCGCATCTGGCGGCCGGGTGGCCGCGCATCGGGCAGCGGATCGACCACCCGGGCGAATCCACCTCGACGAGCACGCTGAACAGCTACGCGTCGCGGTGGATCGCCACCATGGCCGGAGCCGTGCGCGTCTACTCCTGCACGGTGGCGCTCGGCGCACGCACCACGCTGTCGCCTTCGGCGCTCGGCGACACCGTGCGCAGGATCTTGGTAAACGAGTGGTTCGCCAGGATCTCGGGCGGGGCCGGCGTCAACCAGTCGCAGCGGCTGATCGGCATTGCCATCACCCCTGTCCGGCGCGGCGTCGGCAAGGAAGAGGCGGTCTTGATCCTCGAAGAGCCGACGATCAGCGACCTCAACAGCGGCGACCGGTTCCCCACCGAGCAGCCCCGCCACGTCCGCCGCCTGGAGCGCGACGTCCAATGGCTGTCCAACGAGGCGAAGCGCGTGCGGCCGGTGAACATCCCCGGAGCCGAGGACATACCCGACGTGCCGAACTTCACCTCGCCGTCGACGCAGAGCGGCGACTTCGCGAGCTCGTCGGCGTACAACGCGCTGCGGCAGGACTCCGCGAACACCAACCTCAGCCTGAAGGCCCTCATCAACAAGCTGCGGGCCCGCGGCTTCCTGGAGTGAGGGTGACGGATGCGTCACCCGGCCGCCGGGATGCGTCACTGGATGCGTCACGGCCAGGCGGGGATACGACACCCGGCAGGCCCGGAAACCGCGAGTGTGGCTCGTGTTCGTGACGCATCCGGGCTTCTGGTGACGCATTCGTGACGCGTTTCCGAGCGGATGCGTCACGGTTTCGCGGATACCAGGGAAACGCGTCACATGCGTCAGACCAGCGCAAACACATCAGGGTTGCGTCACGATCTCCGCTTGCTGATCTTGGCGTGACGCATGTGACACGTTTTCCCGTCCTATCCGCCACTACGCGCGCACGCATACGCGCATAAGGACTCAACCCGGGAAAACGCGTCACGCGTCACTCGCGTCACCGCCCGAGCCTTCCTGACCCCATGAACGTGCTGCCGACCCCGAGGGCTCGGGCGCGGGCCGGCAGCACCCCAAGGAGACCTCTGTGAGCCTCGACCCTCTCGGCCCCGTGACGATCGGAGCCCGGGAGATCTACGACCTGCTCCTGAGAACGGACCGCAAGGTCGATCAGATCGACAGCAAGGTCGAGCAAGTCGCGACCGCCCACGCGGCCACGGTGACGGATCTCGCCGACCACGAGTCCCGCATCCGGGCGCTCGAGCGCGGGCGGTGGCCGCTGCCGTCGGTGGCTGCGCTGGTCTCCCTCGCCTCCCTGATCCTCGCGATCGTCGCGTTCACCCGAGGGGGTTGATCATGGCTCGTATGCCGGGCGCCGAGTGGCGGCCGATCACCGGCAACAAGACACCTGGCGGCATGGGCGCCATCCACGGCGTCACGCTGCACATCATGGCCGGGACTCTGGAAGGCACCGAGGCCTGGTTCAACAACCCGCGCGCCGAGGCCTCCTCGCACTTCGGCACCGGCCGCGGCGGCGCGCTCCGCCAGTGGGTCGACACCCGGGACCGGGCATGGGCGCAGAAGGCCGGCAACCCGAACTGGATCAGCATCGAAAACGAGGGCAAGGCCGGGGACGCGCTCACCGACGCCCAGCTCGACCGCTGCGCTGAGGTCCTCGCGTGGGCGCACAAGGAGCACGGCGTGCCGCTCCAGGTGACGAGCGACCCGAACGGGCGAGGGCTCGGCCATCACGCGATGGGCGGGGCGGCGTGGGGCAACCACCCGGCGTGCCCCGGCACGAAGGTGGTCGCGCAGAAGGCCGAGATCGTGCGCCGGGCCCGGCTGCTCGTCGAGCCGCCGAAGCCGGTCAAGGTGACCGTGAAGAACGGGATCCCGCAGTGGCCCGGCCGCACTCTGAAGGTCACCGACCCGTTCATGACGGGCCGGGACGTGGAGGTTCTCCAGGCCAAGTACAAGGCCCGCGGCTGGGCCATCGAGGTCGACGGGGTGTACGGGCCGAAGAGCTCCGCCGTCGTCAAGGCGTATCAGCGGGCGACCGGCCTGCCGACGACCGGTGTCGTGGACCGGGCGACGTGGGAGATGACGTGGTCCTGGCGGCCGACCCCACAGACGCCTCCGCCCCCGCCGTCGTCGTGTCAGCCCGGTGCGATCGACGAGTCCAACTAGACCTCCCGCCACCCGTGGCGGGCTGATCCCCCTGGGAGGGGCACATGAAGAAGTGGCTCTTGGACGCGGTCGAGCGTGCCGTACGGACCGCCGCGCAGGCCGCGCTCGGCGTCGTCGGCGTGGGCGCCATCGGACTGCTCGACGTGTCCTGGCCGACCGTCGGCTCGGTCGCTGGACTGGCGGCCGTCGTGTCGCTGCTGACGTCGGTCGCGGCTGGTTTCAAGGGCGACCCGCAGAGCGCGGGTTTCGTCACGCGGTCGCGTTGAGCTGAGGGCCCGGGCTCGGACACCTGTTCCTGGCCGGGAACCCTCGGAAACTCTCGCCCCCGTTCACCCCTCGTCTGGGGTGGGCGGGGGCGGGTTTTCCGCGTCCTGGGAGGCCCGGACGAACAGGCCGCGGCCGGGCGCCGTCTCAAGCAGGCCCTCCCGCTTCAGCACGTCGAGCGCCTTCTTGATCGTGTTCCGGCTGATCTCGAACTCCTGCTCCAGCTCCATCTGCGAGGGAACGCGGCGGCCGGGCGGGATCTGCCCGCTCGTGATGCGTTCGCGCAGGATGTCGGCCAGCTGGAGGTAGGGCGCTTTCACCGCCTCACGATCGATGCTCACACTGCGGACGGTAGGTGACCAGGCGTAACGAGAGATAGGCAAGCCTGGCCATGGTTGGCCCTGGCCAGGTAGGACCAGGTGACGTATTGTGACGGCATGGCTCCTGACTTCTCCGGGATCCCGTCATCCCCCTGGCATGTGTGGCGCTCGGACGCCGGCCGTTGGTGGGCGACCCGCGCGAGGCGGTTCGACCTGGACGCCGAAGACGCCGGCGCGTTCCGCACCGTAGACGCGGACACGCAGCTCGAGTTGGCGCGGGTGATCGCGCATCAGGAGAGCGTGGCCGCCGTCCTGATCACGACGAGGTTGGCGCGTACGGAGGAGGCGCCGTTGCGGACGGGGGAGGCCTGGTGACGCCGGACGACGTTGAGCGGATGTGCCAGGAGGCGATCGTCAACGGCGCGGACCCCGTCAGGCTGGAGCAGTTGAAGGCCGCGGCGATGCGCGAACAGGGCGGCACAATGGCTGCCCTCGCCTACAACATGACGGTCCACCTCAGGCTGGAGCAGTTCGAGCGGTCGCTCGGCATTCCCGCTCCGCGTGAGCGGGAGCTCGCGCATTTGCGGCAGGTGATGGCGAAGTATCCGGACGAGGCCGAGAAGATGCTCGCAGTGCTTCAGGAGCTGCACAGGCAGCGGGATCAGGGCTGAGGACTCCCGTCGGCCGCGGCGCGCGCCGCGGCGGCCGGCGGGCGGTGGCCCCGAGCCCGCGAGCCTGAGGGGGTTACGGCGGCCGGGGCCACCAGCAAGCAGAGGGCCGGGGCGATGCGGGTGACGCCGCACCGCCCCAGCAGCCACCGATCATAGGCCACCGCTTCATGCCGCTCTATGCCTGCGCATGCACGCGCGTGCGTACGGCCGGTCGAGCGGGCACGTGCAGGGTCGCCTACGCTCCCGTTCATGATCGAGTGGCGGGAGGATGTTCCCCGCTGGCGTCAGGTCGCCAACGTGATCCGCAGGCGTATCGAGTCCGGCGAGTACGGGCCGGGCCGGCTGCTGTCGGAGAACGCGTTGATGCAGGAGTTCGGGATCGCGCGGAACACGGCGCGGAAGTCGATCGCGTGGTTGCGTGAGGAGAAGCGGCTGATCTACACCCGGCCGAACCTCGGTAGCTTCGTGGGGCCGGAGCCGGAGGACGACGAGGAATGAAAAAAGGGGCCCGAATCGGCCCCTGGTTTAAGCGTCTGATTCCCGGCGTACGCTGTTCAGGCTGTTCCTGGTAGAACGGTTACCCGTACGCTGCTTTTGGTGGGATACTCCGTAGTCAGATGCTCTATCCATTGAGCTACGGCCGCTTTGCTGCCTGATCACCTGCGGTGCCCGGCAACGGGTGTAACTCTACCAGACCCCTCACCCCTGCTTGCGCCAATAAATCGCTCCGCCCCCGGTCAAGCGGCCCCCCGTACTGTCGGAGCCCGACCATGGGCGCGAGAGGTCACTCCTGGGGAACGAAGAGCGTGAGCGTGTCGGCGACGCAGGCCGGCCTGTCGACCCCCTCGACCTCGATCGTGACGCGCAGGTTCACGAGGGTGCCCGACGGCGTGCCCTTGACGTCGGCGATCTCGGCCCCGGCCCGTACGCGGGACCCGACGGGAACCGGCCGGGGGAAGCGCACCTTGTTGAGCCCGTAGTTGATCGCCATGCGCAGGCCGCCGACCTGATACAACTCGCTCACCAGCGACGGCAGCAGCGAGAGCGTGAGGTACCCATGCCCGATGGTGCCGCCGAACGGGCCGTCCTTCGCCCGCTCCGGGTCCACGTGGATCCACTGGTGGTCGTCCGTCGCGTCGGCGAAGAGATCCACCCTCTCCTGACCGATCTCCCGCCAGTCGCTGTACCCGAGATGCTCGCCCTTGGCCGCCTTGAGTTCGGCGAGATTCGTGAAGATCCGCATGATCGCACCCTACGCAAGGGCGCCGGCGGTCGGCGGGAATCGGGGGACTCGGAGCCCGGCGCCGCTCACACTGGTGCCATCGGGGACCTGACGAGCCATGTCACGATCAGCAACAAACACATCTCCCTGAGTGACGATCTGCTCGTGACCTGCGGGGTATCAGCACACCGCCGGCCCACACTCCGGCGTGGAGGAGACGTGGACGAGCAGCCCGGCCCACCTGGCAAGCGATATCGGCTTCGCGGCCTCGTCGCGGTCGTGGTCGCGGGTCTCGTCTGCTGGGCGCTCATCATCCTGCTGCTGGTCAAGCTGTTCGGGTGAGCCCGCGGTCAGGGGGACGTGCCGGCCGGAGACCCGCCCCGGCCGGCACCGGTCGTCACTCGCCGCTCTGGATGCTCTCGACCAGGTCGAGGTGCTCCTGGACCACCGGCTTGGCGGCCCGGGCCAGGTTCTTCACTTCCTCCGAGGATCCGTTCGACACCTGGTCGTCCAGGGCGAGCAGGGTCTTGCGGTGGTCCTTGACCTGTGCGTCGATCCAGGCCCGGTCGAACGCGGCGCCGCTCTTGGCCGCGAGCCGGCGCAGTTCGGCCTGCTGCTCCTCGCTCGGCCGGCTGGGCAGGTCCACATTCAGCTTCTCGGCCACCCGCTTGAGCTGGGCGTCGAGGGAGGTGTGGTCCTCCACGAACTTCCTGCCGGCGTCCTTGACCGACTGCTTGGCGGCCTGCCGCTCGGCGGTCTGCCCGCCTTGGATCTCCGTGAGGTTGTCCTGATGCGCGGCGACCAGGAACGCCTTGTCCTTGTCGCTGACATCCGGCGGCGCCGCGTAGCCTGCGGTGACCCCTGACAGTGTCGCGACCACGGCCGCGACCAGGACGATGAGCCATCTCAGCATCAGATCCCCCGATCCTTCACCGGACGGCGAGCGCCGGCTGATCGGCTTCGACCATCCGGGCATGACGCTTCACATGCCTCATACCCACCGGCCGCGTCCTCGCTACGGCTCAGCTCGTCGCGGGCCGGTAGCCCCGCACGTAGTCGACCACGAACTCCTTGGGGTACGGCCCCACCCGGTCCGGCCCCTCGGCGTCGGGGAACTCGTAAATCCCGAGCATGAGCTGCATCGGGTAGTCCGGGGACTGCCGGATGGTCTTGACGTGCCGGCCGTCCACGAGGAACGTCACCCGGTCCGGGGTCCACTCGGCCGCGTACACGTGGAACTCCCGTGCGTCGATGGGGAGGACCTCGGCGGCGAAGTCGTCGCTGATCGCGGGGTCCCCAAACGGGTGGACGCCCATGCCGACGGCCGCCGTCTCCGGTCGTACGTCACGTCCGAAGATCTCACAGACGCAGATCTCCGCGGACCGCTCGGGCGCGTCCTCGAAGCCGATCATCCACAGCGCGACCATGGCGCGCGGATCGTCGGTGGCTCTGGCGCGCATCTCGATCAGGCCGTGGTGGGGGGTGTAGAGCCGGGCCTCCTCCTGTGCTTCGCGGACGACGGCCCGGCCCCGCCCGTGCTGGCCGACGCCGCTGCCCACCGGTCCGGAGAACACGCCCGTCTGCAGTGAGGACACGCGCATCCGGCCCTCCGTCTCCGGCGACCACGGCGGCTGGTCCTCCTCGATGAGCAGGCGCAGGCGGCCGTCGCTCACCCGGTATCGAGCCGCCGAGGCCGCGCGCGTGGTCCATTGGGGCAGGTAGCGCGGGATCCAGCGGCTCTCGTCGAGCACGCCGCCCTCGAAGGTGTCCTCGAACTCCAGCACATAGCCGGCCTTCGTCACCGGGTCCGGCGCGTACGTTCTTTCCAGGGCTTCGCTCATACGGCAATCCTGGCGCGACTCATGGGGAAGCGAGGCTCACCCCGGGGCATACGGGAGAAGACGACGAAAGTTCACCGCGCCGACCTTGGCCCGGCCCGGTTCCGAGGTGATGCTGGCGAGTGTCTGTCCCCTCGCCCCCACAAGGAGGTCTCGTGCAGACTCCGCGACGCTTCCGGCCGTCCCGGGCGGGACGGCTCACCGTCGTGATCGCCGCCATCGTGTCCCTCACCGGGGTGACCGGCGTCGTCCCCGCCCACGCCTCGGTCTACGGCTCCTGCTCGATCTCCCGCTGCGCCGACGCCCGCTCGGCGAACGCGATCTGGGCCGGGAAGGGGTATCCCACCAGTAGTGGCTGGTATTCCTGGCCCGACGGCAGGTACAACTACACCGGCGGGCGCTTCTACAACCGGGAGGGCCAACTCCCCGCCGGCGCCACCTACTACGAGTACGACGTCTACTCCCGGGCGCGTGGCGCCTCGCGTGACGCGTACCGGATCGTCGTCAACCGCGGCACGGGCGTGACCTGGTTCTCGCCCAACCACTACACCGACTTCTACCGGCTCTAGGACTCGTCATGGCCTCCGCCGCACGCCCGCTGCCACCGTGGCTTACGGTGACCACCGATCCGGTCCCGGCGGTCGTCGACGGCCCGGCCTGCCGGACCCGTGCCGCCTTCTTCGAGGAGGTGGCACGGGTGCTGCGCCTCCCCGCGTACTTCGGCCGCAACTGGGACGCCCTCACCGACTCCCTGCGCGACATCGGGCCGGTGCATCTGGTCGTGAAGCACGCCGAGAAACTGCTCGACGCCGAACCTCCCGGGCAGTTCGCCACGCTGCTGGCGGTCCTGGCCGGCGCCGCCGAGGCCGGGCTGACCCTGACGCTCCACGCCGGCCCCGGTCACGAGCCCCTGCTGCGCAGGCGGGTGATCGAGGCCCTGTCCTGACCGTCGCGCCCCTGCCGTGACCGGGGCACAGGGCCGAAGGGCCGTCACCAGGGCACAGGGCCGAAGCGGTCGACGAAGCGGCCCGTTCCGCCGTCCGGCCCCTCGGTCGCGAGCGTCACGATCGCGTCGGTCCCCTCCGTCACGGTCTGGCTGCCGCTGTGCCCGTTGAGGTCGGTCGCGGTGTAGCCGGGGTCGGCGGCGTTGACCCGGATGCCGGGCAGCGCCTTGGCGTACTGCGTGGTGAGCATGGTCACCGCGGACTTCGAGGACGTGTAGAGCGGCCCCACGACCGTGGACTCCACGCGGGCCGGGTCGTGGGTCAGCGCGAACGATCCCGTTCCGCTGCTGACGTTGACGATCGCCGGGTGCTCCGACCGCCGCAGAAGCGGCAGGAAGGCGCTCGTCACGCGGATGACGCCCACGACGTTCGTCTGGTAGACCTCCAGGGCGTGCTCCGCGGTCAGCTCCTCGGCGGGCACGTGCGGGCCGAGGATCCCGGCATTGTTGATCAGGACGTCGACGCGGCCCTCGTGGGCGGCGACGTCGGCCGCCGCGGCGGCGACCGACGCGTCGTCCGCCACGTCGATCCGCACGAAGCGCGCGCCGAGCTTGTCGGCCGCCGTCTGCCCGCGCTCGGGGTCCCGGGCGCCCAGAACGACGGTGTGGCCGAGGTCGATGAGGCGGCGGGCGGTCTCGAACCCGAGGCCCTTGTTGGCCCCGGTGATGAAGGTGATCGTCATGGGTGAAAGCATCGCCGGGCCGCACGCGGACAACCAGGGAGAGCGCTCCGGTAGGACAGGCAGTACCACCCTGGCGTCCGGCGACCCACGCAGAATGGGCACATGACCACAGACGAGACGAGCCTGGGCTCGACGATCCGCGCGTGGCGCGACCGGCTCTCCCCCGCCGCGGTCGGCCTGCCCGCGGGACGCGTACGCCGCGCGGCCGGGCTGCGCCGCGAGGAGCTCGCCGACCTCGCGGGCGTCTCGGTGGACTACGTCGTACGGCTGGAGCAGGGCCGGGCGACCACGCCGTCGGCGCAGGTCGCCGCCGCGCTGGCACGGGCGCTCCAGCTCAGCCGGGCCGAGCGCGATCACCTCTACCGGCTCGCCGGGCTGCAACCACCCCGGGACGGCGTGATCAGCGACCACATCCCGCCCGGGATGCAGCGGGTGCTCACCCGGCTCGGGGACGCGCCGGTCGCCGTGTTCGCCGCCGACTGGCGGCTGCTGTGGTGGAACCGCGGCTGGGCGGCGCTCCTCGGCGACCCCTCCGTGGTCCCGCCGGAGGAGCGGAACCTGGTGCGTTCGCGCTTCCCGGCGGCCTCCGACCGCACGCGCCTGGCGGCCTGGCCCGTCGTCTCCGAGAACGCGGACGCGACCGACCGGGCGATCGTCGCCGACCTGCGGCGGGCGTCCGGCCGCTACCCGGAGGACACGCGCCTGAGCGAGCTGATCCGCCGGACACTGACCGGGAACCCCCGCTTCGCCGAGCTGTGGCACTCCGGCGCCGTCGGCGGCCACGCGGAGGACCGCAAGACGATCCGGCATCCGGCGGTGGGGGACGTCACGGTCGACTGCGACGTGCTCTGCGACTCCGACACCGACCTGAAGATCGTCGTCTACACGGCCGTTCCCGGCAGCGAGGACGAGACCAAGCTCGATCTCGTCCGCGTCACCGGTGTCACGGCCCCGGCTCGCTGAGCCGCTACGACGTTCGGTTCGCGCCGCGTACGAGCTCGGGACGGAACGCGATGATGAGGCCGAGCGTGGTGTAGCCCACGAGCAGGTGGGCCGCGCCGACGACGTCCGACACGGACGTGCCGAGGATCGCCATGGTCGGGAGGGTGACGACCACCCAGCTCTCGGCGACGAGCGGCCAGAAGCGGGCCGCCCCGCGCCACCGCCCGGCGACGGCGACCTTGATGCCGATCACGAACATGCCCAGCATCGACAGCGGCCAGAACGCGTCGAGGATCCCCAGCCAGACGCTGTCCCGCTGAGCGGGCAGGAACGCGTGGAAGACGCTCCACGCCATCGCCAGGGCCAGCAGCACCCGCTCGACCTGCAGCATCGCGCGGGCCACGCGGCTCACCCCGGTCGCCCTCGTACGAATCATGATCGCGAGGAGGGACAGGGCGCCGAACTGGAATGCCAGGCCGCCCAGGTCTGTGATCTTGACACCCGTCTCGGTCGCGGGGGTGAAGCCGTAGAGGAAGCTGGCGGCGGACCAGGCCAGCGCGCCGGTGGAAAGGCCCAGCGCCAGCCGGCGTACGCCCGTCTCGGCGAGCGGCGCGGACGGGGACGCGTCGGCGGCGTGGGTGCTGGGCTGGGTGTGAACGGTCATCGTCGTTCCTTTTGAGCAGCGTGTCGTGATGGCGGCGGCGGTCGCCGCGGCAACGAGGACGATCCTCACGAACCACCGGCCCAGGCCGTCAGGGCATCGCGTCCCGATTCCCGACATCTCTCGCGTCCCATGACAGATGGGACGCGCGTCCTAGGGACATCGGACACCTGCCGAGGGCACACTTTCCTGGTGCAGATTGGGATGGTTCGTCGGCTTTCGCGCCCACGCCTCGGGCCTGTGCTCCTCGCGATCGCCGTGACCGCCACACCGGTGGCGGCGCTGATCGACCTGCGGGTGCCGCAGGCTCATCGCGCCGTGCTCGAACTGCAGCCGGGCGGAGTCGACTCGACAGCGGGTGTCGCACTCGCCGCGGCCGGCATGGTGGTGCTCCGCCGGTATCCGCGACACACCCTCGGCCGCCTGATGTCGGCCTTCGGCGCCTGGTGGGCGCTGGACGGGGTGGCGTCGTCGTGGCTCGCGTACGCCACCACGCACCATCCCGCGCTCCCGGGGGCGTCCGCGGCCTTCGTCGTCTACCAGCGGCTCGGGGCGGGCCTGGTGCTGCTGCTCCCCCTGGTGCTGCTGCTGTTCCCGGACGGGAAGCTGCCCTCCGGGTGGTGGCGGGGCGCATCGCTGCTCAGCCTCGGGCTGACGAGCCTGCTCCCGCTGGCCCTGCTCGCGGCGCCGTCCGCCATCGCCCAAGCCACTTCGGAGTCCTCCCCGCTGCCCGCGCCGCTGCGCGAGCTGAACCTCGAGGCGCTCTACCTCCCGCTGCCGGACGCCGTCTGGACCGGTGTGCTGCTGGTGGCTCAGCTGAGCCTCCCGCTGAGCCTGGTCACCCCGTTCGTCGTCGTGGTGCGGCGTTACCGCACGCTGACCGGTGCCGGCCGCGCCCGGATGCGCTGGCTGCTGTGGGCGGCCGTGGTCGACCTCCTGGTCATGCTGACGTTCCGGCTGCTGCCCAACTGGATCGGCGCCGCCGGCCTGACCGTCGCCGTGATCCTCACGGCCGGGTCGGTCGCGATCGGGATCGTGCGGCCGGATCTCGTCGACGTGGACCGGCTGCTCGGCGGGACACTGGTGTACGGCCTCCTGCTCGCCCTGACGTTCGTCCTCGACCTGCTGGTCCTCGGCGGTGCGGGCCGGCTGCTCGGGCCGCGCCTCAACGAGGGGGAGCGGCTGGTCATCGCCGTCTTCGCGGTCGCCATCCTGTACGCCCAGCTCCGGCACCGGCTGTGGCGCCTGGTGCGGCGCTGGATCATCGGGGACCGGGACGACCCCTACCACGTGATGTCCGGGCTCGCCGAGCGGCTGGAGCGCACCGACGACTCGGAGGCGCAACTCGTCACACTGGCCCGTACGGTGGCCCAGGCCTTCCGTACGCCCTACGTGGGCGTGGAGATCACCCAGGTCAGCGGCGAAGTGCTGCTCGTCGAGGACGGCGAGCGTCCCGCCGAGACGCAGGCGCTCCCCATCACCTACCGGGGTGAGCGCATCGGGCGGCTGCTGCTGCCGCGCCGGGCCGCCCGCCGCCGGCTCACCGCCAATGACGAACGACTGCTGGCCGACCTGATCCGCCAGGCCGCCGCGGCGGCCCGTGCCGTACGCCTCGCGGAGGAGCTGCAGCGCAGCCGGGAGGGCATCGTCTCCGCCGTCGAGGACGAGCGGCGCCGCCTGCGCCGCGAACTCCACGACGGGCTCGGCCCCGCCCTCGCGGCGGTCGCGTCCCGGATCGACACGGCCCGGATCACCGCCCGCCGCTCTAGCGAGGACGCCGACCGGATCCTCGGCACGGCCCGCCAGGAGCTCACCGGGATGCTCGCCGAGGTACGGCGGCTGGTGCACGGCCTGCGTCCGCCCGCGCTCGACGACGTGGGCCTGGTCGGCGCGATCCGCCAGCAGGCGGAGCGACTGCGCGCCCCGGGCCTGACCGTCCGGGTCGAGGAGCGGGGCGACCTCACCGGTCTGCCGGCCGCCGTGGAGGTGGCGGCGTACCGGATCGCGTCGGAGGCGATCACCAACGTGGTGCGGCACGCGAAGGCCGGCGAATGCGTGGTGTCGCTGACCCGCGACGTCGACGGCGGGCACCTCGACGTGGTGGTCGTCGATGACGGCGTCGGCCTCGCCCCGGAGACGGTGGCCGGCGTGGGACTGGTGTCGCTGCGCGAACGGGCCGCCGAACTCGGCGGGTCGTGCACCGTGACCGCCGCGGAGCCGGCCGGCACGCGGGTGCGGGCGCGCCTGCCCGTCACGTTGTCAGGGCGGACGCCCGTGCTCACGTCTACGGGAAAGGTGGGAGATGACGGCTAAGCGGCCGGTGAGGGTGCTCGTGGTGGACGATCATCCGGTGTTCCGCGAAGGCTTCGCGGCACTGCTGAGCAGCATCGACGAGGTCGAGGTCGCGGGGACGGCCTCGACCGGCGTCGAGGCGTTGCGGCAGGCCGCCGAGCGAGACCCCGACGTGGTGGTCATGGACGTGCAGATGCCGGACATGGACGGCATCGAGGCCACCCGTCGCATCCTCGAGAAGCACCCCGAGATCGGCATCGTGGTGCTCACGATGTCCGAGGAGGACGGCACCATCTTCGACGCGCTCCGTGCCGGTGCCCGCGGCTATCTGCTCAAGGGCGCCGAGCCCGACGAGGTCGTCCGCGCGATCACCACGGTGGCCGGCGGCGGCGTCGTGTTCGGCGCGGTCCTCGCCTCGCGCATCGCCGGCTTCCTCGCCCCGAGGGCGCAGGCCGGTGACGTCTCGCCGTTTCCGGCCCTGACCGCCCGGGAACACGAGGTGCTCGACCTGGTGGCCGCCGGCCTGTCGAACGGCCAGATCGCCGCACGGCTCTTCCTGTCCCAGAAGACCGTGCGCAACCACGTGCACGCGGTGCTCACAAAACTCCAGGCCGCCGACCGGGCGGAGGCGATCATCCGCGCCCGGGACGCCGGCCTCGGCCGCTGACCGCCGGGGAACCCCGGAGGGCCAGGACCGAAATGACCTATATGGATCATCACTACTATTTGCGCCGTGATGAGAAGAATGATCTCGCTGGTCGCCGCTACCGGCGCCGTCATCGGAGCCGTCGCCGTGACCGGTGCCGACCGGGCTTACGCCACCTCCACCACGTCCCTGCGGCTGTCCGGCGGGCCGACCCTGGAGATCCCCCGAACCTGGCGCGTCCACCGGAGCGGCGATCAGGTGCACGTGGTGACAGGCGCCTGCGCCAAGCCCAAGAGCCACTACTTCGAGCCCAGGTGCCAGGGCTTCTGGGTGATGGGAGCGAAGACGCTCAAGACCGGGGGCGAGGGCTTCCGGCGGTACAACCCCGTCGATGGACCGTTCTATCCCGCCGTCGACGTGGCTCCCTGCCCGACGGACCCCAAGCTCGGCCATGTCCTCGGTAAGGCGGTCGCGGTCGGCCACCGGAACATCGGCGAGGGCCACAAGGCGCACTACCGCGTATGGCCGGGACGCTGCGTCACGTACGACGACGCGACGGAGAAGTCGACGTTCAGGCAGCGTGAGTGGTACCTGCCGAAGGAGAGGCTCCTGATCGTCGACCAGTGGGCCACTCCCGGGCTCGCCACCGTGCTCAGAAACGCCACCTGGAAGAGCTGACGCAAGCCGTCTTCCTCTCACGCGAAAAAGAAGCGTCACCCGCGCTCACCAGGTCTGCCGCTGAGACGGCCACCAGACGGCTCATTCACACCCTCAAGGCCTGGCCTTCGGCCAGGCCGACGAGGCGTGTCAGCCTTCCTTCGCCTGGCCGGTGCGACCGGTCAGTGCGGCCGCGGTCAGGGTGAGGTGCCGGGCCAGCACCTCAGCCGCGGCGTCGGCGTCGCGGGCCAGCGCCGCCTCCTCCAGCCGGCGATGCTCGCCGACGTGATCCCGCCCGGGGTCGCGGTTCGCCGAGAAGCGGCGAGCCAGCTCGCTCGCGGTCCACAACCGGTCGAAGGTCTCCAGCAGTACGGGGTTGCCGCAGCCCTCCAGCAGCGTGCGGTGGAAGACCCGATGGGCCTCGGACCATGCACTGCTGTAGTACTCGCCCTCCTCGGGCACGAACGCCGGGGTACGGGCCAGACGGTGGTGGGCGGCTCGTACGCGGGCCTCCCAGTCGACGTCGCCACGCTCGATCGACATGCGCAGCACGACCGGTTCGATGGTCCGGCGGGCCTCGGCGATCTCCTGCCAGCGGCGGTCGGAGAAGGACGGGACGGCGAAGCCGCGGTTGGGCAGCCGGTCGGCGAGGCCCTCGCCGACCACCCGCAGCAGCGCCTCACGCACGACGGCCAGGCTCACGCCCTGGTCCTTGGCGATGTCCTGCGGTTTGAGGGCCTCACCGGGGGCATGCTCCCCGCGCATGATCGCATCCCGCAGATGTGCGTAGACCTGCTCGGAGAGCATCTGCTTGCCCGGCGAGTTCGAGGGGTAGGCCGTCTGGGTCATGCGGCCAGCATAGACGATTCACCAAATAATCGATTATCTGTGTTAGTGTCGATTTCGCCATCGACGGCGGCGCCCTACGCGGATCGCCGGCCCTCCGTCGGTCGCATCACCACGCACTCCGCGACACGGCCCCGAAAGGAACCACGCGATGACCGCCAATGACCCCTTCGCCCGCCTTCCCGAGGCGGCTTCCTTCACCGTCACCAGCACCACCGTCGCCGACGGCGCCGCCTGGCCGCCCGAGCAGTTCTCCTCCGGAATCCCCGGTGGGAAGGACGTCTCCCCGCAGCTGTCCTGGAGCGGCGCCCCGGACGGCACCAAGAGCTACGCCGTCACCGTCTACGACCCCGACGCCCCCACCGGGTCCGGGTTCTGGCACTGGGCGGTCGCCGACATCCCCGCCACCGTCACCGAGCTTCCCGAGGGCGCCGGCGACGACAGCGGATCGGGCCTCCCCGACGGCGCCTTCCAACTGCCCAACGACGCCCGCGTGGCCCGCTTCATCGGCGCCGCCCCACCGGCCGGGCACGGCCCGCACCGCTACTTCGTCGTGGTGCACGCCCTCGATGTCGAGTCCATCGGCGTCCCGGCCGACGCCACCCCGGCCTTCCTCGGCTTCTCCATGGCCGGCCACACCCTCGGCCGCGCGGTCCTGATCGCCACAGCCGAGACCCCCGCCTGACGAACGGCACGTCCGGACTCATCGACTCGGAGAGACGTACCTCCGAGGAGCGGGCCTACCACGACCGAACGCCTTGGACGAGCGCGGGGCCGACCGCGGCGGGCCGTCCGGATTCCCTCCGGACGGCCGCCGTGGCGCTCGCCCATCTCGGGCCCGCGCCCGGGGATCACGCGTGGCCGGAGGCCAGAGGCCGTGTCGCCGCTTCACGGTAGAGCCATGAGCCGACCGCTACCGCCACGATCATCTCCACCAGCGAGAGCCCGCCGCTGAGCGCCACGAGCTGGACGGAGAACAGACCCATTCCCGCATATCCGGCCATCGGCAGCAGATAGCCGACCAGCCAGCTGGAGTCGTTCAGCCTGCGGCGCCTGGCCACCCGCCTCAACGCCGGCCCGATGACCCTCTACTCCTACATCCGTCACCATCGGGCGGTGCCGATCCTGGCCACCCGTCCCGCCATCGGTCCGAACGCTCTTCGCCTGACCGAGGCCCTGCTCGCCGTACTCCGCGAGGCGGGCTTCCTGCCGGCCGCCATCCCGACCGCTCATCAGTCGCTGCTGAACTACGCCGCAGGTCGGTCCTCGCCGAGTGCCTGCCGGTGTCAGAGCCCTCCGAGATCTCGCCCGAGGCCCATCCCACGCTGGCCGGGCTCTCCCCGCAGTTCGCCGCCGTCACGCCCGATGACACCTTCGAGTACGGCCTCCAGCGGCTCCTCGCCGGCCTTGCTCAGGACGTCGAGCCCACTGCGTGCTGAGCGAGCCAGACTCTGGGGCATCCCCGCTGCGGCGCGAGCCGCCGCCTCACTGTCGAGCGGTCATGCCGGGCGGTGTTTGTTCGCAGTCAGGCCTCACCCAACTGCTCGGTCAGCCGCTCCAGGCCACCCTTGATGAGCCGGCCATAATCGTCGTCGCCAAGCGCGCCGATCCCGGCTCTGGCCTGCCGGAGATGCTGACGGGCGCGATCGAGATCGCCCAGCTTGCGATAGCACTCGCTCAAGTTCAGGTGCAGCGACGGATACAGGCCCGCTACGGGAAGCGTCACTCCGGCCTGCGCCACCGCCTCATCCGTGACCCGATCGGCGGCGGCAAGCGCGCGCAGATCCCACAGCAACTCCTGGTGCACGTCGTCCTGCACATCGGCCATCGAGTGGGCAAGAACGCAAACATGCAGCGGATCGCCTTGCTCGCCGCCGATGTCGTCCCAGATCTGCGCGAACACGTCGCGAGCGGCTACGCGCTGGCCTTGGTGGTGATGCAGCGCCACCCCCTCGCCGATCCGGGTCAGCGTTGGATCGGCGTTCATCAGCGGCTCCTTCACCATCACCGGCAATCGCGGTCAGCCTACTTGCCTGACGGCTTGAAGATCGATCTTCGTGATGCCAACGGTCACAAACCAGGACCCGGTCTGCTGGGCGTGCCTGGGTCGGCGGCAGCAGGGATTGCGCGGCTCCCACCTCAGCCATTTGCGGCCCGTGCTCTCCAACTCGGGCTACATCCCCGAGCCTCCCGAGCCGGAGCACTCCGCCAGAGGCTTGCTGTTGGGATCGCTTTGTTGATGGGACAGTTCCAGGCATGAAACGGTACCGACGCTCGATCTGGTACAGAGCGGGGCGTGGGCTTGCTCTCATCAATATCGGCTGGATGGCCGCGGGCAGTTACTTCGTGCTCGTGGTCAATGGCAACGAGCGGCCATGGCCTCCCCTTCACCTATGGATTTTCTCGGGCATCCAGCTTGTCGTGCTACTGAGCAGCGTGATCGGTTTGGCTTCGGTATCAGGCGAGCAAGCCGGAGCCTCTGGAGGGGCAGGTAGCCGATACAGATCCAGGAGTCTCGTAGGCCGGCGCAGGCGTCACGGAGCGACTGGAATGATCAGCATGTGTCCGCTGCCTCTCGGCCTCCGCGACCCACGAGATGTGTCTTATTCGACGTCGATGGCACGTTGATCGATGCTTTGGACAACCAGCGTCGCGTCTGGGCAACGTGGGCGGTGCACCATGCGCTGGATCCCGAGGAGGTCTACCGCGTGGCGCTTCGGACCCGGCCGGTGGAGACCTTCGCCGCTGTCGCACCAGACCTGGATCCCCACGCCTGCCTGATGGCACTTCACACGTTGGAGGACGAGGACGTGCGTTCCGGCGCCTACACGGCCTTCGACGGGGCCTCCAGGCTTCTGCACGGACTACCGACCGGATCATGGGCACTGGTGACCTCGAACTACGCCCACAGGGTCCGCGGGCGTTTCCTCCGCACCCGGCTACCGATACCGGAGGTGATCGTGGACGCGGCCGCGGTCGAGCGGGGCAAACCATCGCCCGACCCCTACCTGCTGGCCCCCATCGGCGTACGACTGCCACCCCAGTCCGCAGGTGAAGGACGCAGGCGAGCGCATGGGGGCGGCCCTGTGGGGCGAGGACTGAAAGCGCCCCCAACCCAAGGCTGAGAGCAACTGCAACCAGAACTGCAACTAGAGGCCCTGTGGAGATCAAAAAGCCCCCCTCGCCGAAGACTGGCGAGAGGGGCTTTGAACTGCGGAGGCTCGGGGATTTGAACCCCGGATGGGCTTAAGACCCAAACCGCATTAGCAGTGCGGCGCCATAGACCTGACTAGGCGAAGCCTCCTGGTAGCGCGTTGCTCAGCACAGCGTACCGGCGATCGCCCAAGGCGGCAAAGCGGATTGCCCGTGCCGCGTTGGATCAGTCCTGCGAACTTATGAGGCGGGACGTTTGGACCGATGCACAGCCCTTGTCCACAGGGTGTGGACAAGGGCTGTGCACAGGGTGTGGATATCGCGCCTCAGCCCGGCACAGGCTACGCCTGGCGGATGGCCTCGCCCTCGATCTCGATCTTGACCTTCTTGCCGACGAGTACGCCACCGGTCTCCAGGGCCTGGTTCCAGGTCAGGCCGTACTCCTCGCGGTCGATCTCGGTCTCCGCGCCGAAGCCGAAGATCTCCTGGCCCCACGGGTTGTTGGCGGCGCCGTTGAACTCGACCTTGAGCTCGACCTCCTTGGTCACGTCACGGATCGTGAGGTCGCCGACGAGCGTGAACTCGTTGCCCGACAGGCCGCTGACCCGCTTGCTGCGGAAGGTGACCTCGGGGAACTTGTCGGCGGCGAGGAAGTCGTCGCTCCGCAGGTGGCCGTCGCGGTCGGCCGCACCGGTCTCGATCGTGCCCGCCTTGATGACGACGTCGACGCTCGACTCCAGCGGGTTCTCGGCAATGACGATCTTGCCCTCGTAGTCGGCGAAGTGACCGCGGACCTTGCTGACCATCATGTGCTTGACGACGAAGCCGACGCGCGTGTGGGCCTTGTCCAGCGCGAACTCGCCGGCCGTCGGGACCTTCAGGCCCTCCCACTCACGGATGCTCATGGCTGCTCCCCTGATTGTTGCTGTGCGGATGTCTCACTCAGCAAATGTCTACCGGAAAAATATTCCTCGCGTCAACTATCGTGCCGTAGACTTGGACCATGGACCCATTCGACGACCCCCGGCTCACGGCGATGGGCCTGTTCGCGGAGGTATTCGCCGGGCTGTCGAGCAAGACCAGCCCGACCCTGGCCGCCGCAGGACTTTCCGAAGTCGACTTCGAGACCTTGATCCGGCTGGCCCGATCGCCGGAGCGGCGGCTGCGGATGAGCGACCTCGCGGCGCAGACGTCCCTGTCCACCAGCGGAATCACCCGCGTGGTCGACCGCCTGGAACGTGACGGACTCGTCGAACGGCATGCCTGCGCCAGCGACCGCCGCGCCTCCTACGCCGTGCTGAGCACCGCCGGAGCGGAGCGGCTGCGCATGGTGCTCCCCCAGCACGTCGAGGACATCGAGACCTGGTTCACCGGGCTGCTGACCGACAACCAGCTCGCCGACTTCCTGGAGGCGCTGCGGGTGATCCGCGACGTCGTACGGCCCTGCGCGACGGCCGGCGTACGGGAGACGAGCAGGGCCCCGCGGGCCAAGACCGGCTGAGCCCGCCGGAATCGGGATTCGGGGGAACTGACCGGACGGACTGGCGTAAACGATCGATTTCTGGTGGACTCCGTAATTCAGGAAACGGCTCCACGACAGCCGACGCAGTCCCCCGTACCCGAGCCCATGGAGCGCCCGTGCGTTTCCCCTCACACGCACTCGCCGTCCTCGCCGCCGCGGCCCTCGCGGTTCCCGTCGCCGCTTCCACCCCCGCCTTCGCCGCGGCACCGGCATCTCCGAGCCCCAGCCCTAGCCCGAGCCCGAGCCCGAGTCCGACGCAATCGCCGACGCCCGCCGCGACCAGCTCGAGCGTCCCGCAGCCGGTGGTCACCGTCACGAAGACGGTCACCCCCCCGGCGGCGATGCCCACGACGACGAAGACCACGAAGACCACGACGACACGGCCGAAGACCGTGCCGAAGGACGCCGTCCAGGTGACGGTGAAGAAGATCGTGGACGGTGACACCGCGGATGTCGTCACCACGAGCGGCCGGACCGTACGGATCGGCCTGCTGGAGGCGGAGGCCCCCGCCAAGGGCGTCTGCTGGTCCCCGGAGGCCACCGCCCGGCTGAAGGCCCTGCTGCCGCCCGGCAAGCCGGCGTACGTCCGGGCCGCCGAGCAGGTGCCCGAGCAGGAGCGCATCCTGATCTACGTGTGGTCGGGCAAGGGCGTCTACGTCAACGGCGACATGGTCAGGAACGGCCTGGCCCAGACGGTGAACTCCTTCCCCGAGCACAGCTACACCGAGTGGCAGTACTGGGAGCAGGTGCGCGCGCAGGTCGACAAGCTCGGGCTGTGGTCGGGCTGCTGGGCCGCCGACACCTACGACAAGCGCGGCGGCGTCCAGGCCCCGCCGGGGGCCGGCGCGGCGACTCCGGCGCCGATCGAGCCCGTGGACGCGTCTCCGGCGCCGCCCGGCACGACGTACTCCCTGGAGCCCATTCCGCCGGGCAGCACCGCCGGATCGGTCGCCGCGGTGCGGCCCTCCCCGAGCCCCGCGTCCAACTCGACGCCGAGTCCCACGCCCAGCGCCTCGCCGAGCCCGGGCGCCTCGGACGGGTCGCTCGACCCCAGATACGGCACCTGCGAGGAGGCGAACGCCGCCGGGTTCGGCCCGTACCGACGCGGTGTCGATCTCGAGTACGACTGGTACATCGACCGCGACAGCGACGGCCTTGTCTGCGAGACGTGACGCGGCGCGTCAGTTCACGCTCTTGCTCGCGTCGGGCACGACCAGGTCGCCGCGCAGCTTGGCCATGCCCCGCGAGACCGAGCTCTTGACCGTGCCCACGCTGATCCCGAGGGTCCTGGCGATCTCGGGCTCGGTCATGTCCTCGTAGTAGCGCAGCACGATCGCCGTACGCTGCCGCGCGGGGAGGCGGTCGAGCGCCTGCTCCAGCTCGTCGTACCGGTGCCGCGCGTCCTGCTGCGCCGGTACGTCGGGCAACTCGTCGGAGGGGTACTCCTCCAGCTTGCGCCGCCGCCACCAGGAGATGTTGATGTTCACCATCGCCCGCCGCACGTAGCCGTCGAGCGACGAGCGGTCGCGGATGCGGTCCCACGCGAGGTACGTGCGGGCGAGGGCGGTCTGCAGGAGGTCCTCGGCGTCGCTGGGGTTCCCGGTCAACTGGTTCGCCACACGGAGCAGGGCCGCCCCGCGACACTGGACGTACGTGCGGAACTCCTCATGGTTCACGATCAGGGATCACCAACCCGGCCAGAGAGGCATCTCGTGCCAGAATCGCAGCCGCGCTCCCGGATCCGGCTGAACCGAAATCCAGGTTTCGCACCCGCGTGGGCAAAGACCGGGCAAGCCGGTGGCGGCCCGCTCGCGCGTGCCACACGTCCTGTCGGGCAGTGGTTTGCCCGAAACGGGTGGCAACGCCTTGCACCGGGAGGAGGAATATTGATCCCGGACGCCACCATCGCCCGGAAAACGACCTCTCCATCCCCGTCCGGCGTGTGAGGCTGGAGGACGTGGAAGGGGCGATGCCGAATCGGGCCGGAGAGCGACGGCGGAAGCTGGCGGCGGCGGTGCTCGGCCGTGACCCCGGGCCCGCGCCGCGGTCACCGGAGGAGACGACGCCGTTCGACGTGGTCAGCGGCGACCTGCTCGACGTGAGCCCGCACCTGATCATCCTGGAGACCGCCGGCGGCGAGCAGCGGCGCCTGGTCATCGCGCCGTGGGCGACCGCCTGGCGCGGGGGCACGGTGGCGCCCGCCGACCTGCCCGCCGGGTCGAGGGTCGTCGTCCGGGCGCTGCGCGGCGGCACGGTGGCCGAGCGCGTCTGGGCCGACATCACCCGGATCACCGGCGTCATCCGGGAGGTCCACGGCCGCCGGGATCTCACGGTCGAGCTCGACTGCGGTCCCCATCGCCGGGAACGCTCCATCGTCGTTCCGTACCGCTCCTCCGGGCGCATCCGGGTGCGGCACCCCAAGCTGGAGCCGGGTTACCTGTTCGACGCCATCGGGCTGTCGGACCAGGGCGCGACGTTCGCGCACCTCCCGGCGACCTCGCAGCCGCCATACCGGGCCACGGCCGCGCCCCCGTCTCCGCCGGCGTACGGAGGAGGCCAGGCGGGCATCTCGGGCACGGCGGTGTGGGCGGATCTTCCGGACTTCGCGGAGGAGGGCGTCGCGAAGGGGGTCGCCTACCCCATGCTCGAACGCGAGGACAGCGGCTGCGACGACGCCGGCGTCTCCTGCGCCGGCCTGCCGTACCTCGCGATGGGGTCGCTGCTGCGCGTACGCAACGTGTGCGACGGCCGGACGGACGTGCTGCCCATCGTCGCGTGCGGGTGCCTCACGGGGCGGTTCTGCGACCGGTGCCTGGAATGCGGCACGTCCCCGCGCGGCCGGGTCGTGGAACTCGCCGCGTCCTCCTATGTCGCGCTCGGGGGAGACTTGACCAAGGGCTGCTTCAACGCCCGCGTCGGATTGGGGTGACCGGTGCTTTCGACCATCGCGGCTGCCGCGCTGCCGATCCTCGTGGTGACACTGGCGCTGGGCGCAGTCACCAAACTGGCCACGGCCGGGCGCGAGGCGTCGCCCGGCGTGCTGGCCCGGCTCGGCCCGGCGGTGCTCATGCCCGAGCGCCTCGCCAGGCCCGCCCTGTACGTCTGTGCCCTGGTCGAGCTCGCGCTCGCGACCGGCCTGCTGGCCGTGGATCACCCGGCCGCCCGGTGGCTGCCGGTCGCGTTCTTCGCCGTGGCGACGTACGTCCTGTGGGACCTGCGCAGGCGACGGCCGGACGCGGGGTGCGGCTGCTTCGGTGAGGTGAGCGCCGCCCCGGTCGGGCTGCGGTCGACGGGCCGGGCGGCGGCGCTGACCGCCATGGCGGCCCTCGTCGCGGTCCAGAACGCCACGGGGCTGCCCGCCCTCACCGGAGAGACGGCCGCCTGGGCCGGCGGAGGCGTCGTCCTGCTGCTCGCTCTCTCACCCGAGATCAACGAGATCGTCTCGCGCCTGCGTCACCGTGTGCCGTGCGAGCAGCGGCCGATGCCGGCCGGGCGTGCCCTGTCACGCCTGCGGGCCAGCGAGACGTGGCGGGCCCACGCCGGGTCGCTGCGGACGGACGAGCCGTCCGACATGTGGCGTGAACTGTGCTGGCGCTTCTTCGTCTTCCCGGCCCAGGGCGACGCGGAGGTCGTCTTCGCCGTGCGTCTGAGCGGCCGCCGCCCCGACGTACGCGCCGCCGTGGTCGGCGCCGACGGCCACGTGACCTCGGCCGATGAGCGCGGCGATGCCTCTCTGCGGGAATCTACGCCTGTATCGGCCTGACGCTATACACGCGTAGATTCCCGCATCGAGGTCTTTCACTTCAGCTCTCTACGGCTCTCTAGCTTCCCCTCTAGAAAGCCGTAGAGAGGTCGATGGGCGCGCCGCTCAGAGCGGCTGCGCACGGAGGAACCTCCCGAAATGCGGAACGGTGAACCCGATCACGCCGCGCTCCGCGCTGTAGATCAGGCCCTTCTTGATCAGGCTGTCGCGAGCCGGGGACAGGCTCGACGGCTTGCGCCCCAGCGTCTCGGCGACCTCGGCGGTCGGCACCGGGTCGTCGCCGAGCTGGGCCATGGCGTGCATGTAGTCCCGCTCGGCGGGCGTGGCCCGCTCGTATCGGCTGCCGAAGAAGCCCACCGCCAGCTCCTCCTCGGCCTCCGGGGCGGACACCTTGATGTCCTCGGCCGTGATCGGGCTGCGCGGAGCGAGGTCCCAGGCGACCTTCCCGTACGCCTGGACGAAGTAGGGGTAGCCGTCGGCCGCCTCGTACAACGCGTCGAGCGCGTCGGGCGTGAACTCGACGTCCTCGCGGGCGGCCGGGGCGATGAGCGCCAGGTCGGCGGCGTCCCGGTCCAGCCGGTCGATGCGCGCGTACCGGAACAGCCGCTCGGAGTAGCTCTTGCTCGCCGACAACACGCTCGGCAGGTGGGGCAGGCCGGCGCCGACGACGATCAGCGGGCCCCCGTTCTGCGACAGCTCGTGACAGGCCGCGCACAGGGCCGAGACGTCCGGCGCCTGCACGTCCTGCATCTCGTCGATGAAGAGCGCGATGCCGACGCCGAGGTCCGTCGCGACGCCCGCGGCGTCGACGAACAGCTCGGTCAGGTCGATCTCCAGGTCACCCGAGTCGGCCCGGCCGCGCGCGGCGGGCACGTCGATGCCGGGCGACCAGTGCGAGGTGCCCTTCGCGGCGGCGGGATCGCGCATCGCGAACGCCTTGAGCACGCCGAGGAATTCCTCGATGCGCTCGGGAGCGCGGTGCCGGGGGGCGAGCTCCCTGATGGCCATGTGCAGCGCGGCCGCCACCGGGCGGCGGATCGACTGGTCGGGCCTGGCCTCGATCTTGCCGGTCCCCCACAGCCGCTGCATGGCCATGGACTTGAACGTGTTGAGCAGGACGGTCTTGCCCACGCCGCGCAGGCCGGTGAGGACCATGCTGCGCTCGGGGCGGCCCCGGGCCACCCGCTCCAGCACGATCTCGAACTGCTGCAGTTCGCGGTCGCGGCCGGCGAGTTCCGGGGGGCGCTGGCCGGCGCCGGGGGCGTAGGGATTGCGCACGGGGTCCACGCTCTCGGACTTTATGACGGGATATAGCGGCCGTCGTAGATTTCCGTAGAGAGTGCTACGGCGTGTCGCCCGGCGCGGCCGCGGCACGCACCGCGCGGCGGCGGGCGGAGCCTGGGCCGGGACGACCGGGACGACAACGGGCGGAGCCGGGGAGGGCACGACCGGATCGTCGGTCACGGGAACGGCGGCAGCCGGAACCGGGGCGGCGGACACCGTAGGCACAGCCATCACACACCCCTTACCTGGCAGGACTCGACCGAACCCGTGTTCGATCCGATGGGCATGACTGTAGCGCGTCATCGAACACCTGCGCGAGCTTTCCACGAAAGCTCCGTCAAACGCCGTCGTTCGGCGACACCCTGCTGGGGTTTCGTGGTCCGGCCGGTCTAGCTTCACCAGTCCCGTTCGGCGAGCCTCACCCACATGTCGGGCTCCCCGTTGATCGCTCTGGCGTCAGGCAGCCGCAGACCCGCGCCGGCGCAGCAGTACGCCAGGGCCTCGCCGTCGTAGAGATACTCGATGAGGATTTCAGCGGTCGGTTGCTCTGGATACGGACTGCCGCCGCCGGGGTGGGTGTCCCACTCCACGATCTCGCCGTCCCTGGCGACGCTCCCCTGGTTTCCGCTCTTGGGATTGGCGTACATGGCGTAGCAGACGGTCCCCGCCGACAGGCGCTCCGTGACGCCGGGCGTGGACGGTCCATATCCCCACGGCTGGCTGACGACGCAGCCGCCGGGCACATCCGTGATCCCGACGATGTCGAGGCTCTCGTCCATGTAGGACCAGGGATCCTCCGCGATCTCCTCGACCTCGGCCGCGTCGGCCGGGACCGCTGCCAGGCGGCGCACCGCTTCCGCCGCGCTGATCCCGGCGACACATGCCAGCCCCATGCCGTCGTACTCGAATTCCCCCAGGGCGGCGACCATCCGCCGGGCTTCGGCCACGGCGGCGGCCTCGGCATCGGACAGGCCGGGCCTGCCGGCGAGGTCGCCGAACAGACCGGGGGTCGGTGTTGCCAGGCTCAGCCGTCCGGGCGACCAGCCGTTCATCATCGGCCGCCACGGATCGGCACCGGCCTCGGCCAGGATCCGGGCGTTGTCCGGACGGTTGGCGAAGACGGCCGTCCACAGTGCCGTACGGCCCTCGTGCTCGGCGTCCACGTCGTCGACGCGCGCGGCCAGCTCCGCCACCACATCGGGAGAGCCGCATTCGGCCGCTCTGTGCAACGGCGGCCCGTAGTAGACGTCGCCCGAATTGGGATCGGCGCCCGCGTCGAGCCGGGCGCGGATCAGCCGCAGACTCTTCCAGGCGTCCCAGCCGATGCCGGACCAGTCTGCTTGGGCGACAGCCATGATGCTCCCTCGGTGAGTAGGTACGCCGATCATGGCGCGGCCCACCGACAATTTCGCCTGGCTGTGCGCTCCGGCCCGTCAACGAGGCACTGGCTGTGCGCTCCGAGCCGTCAACGAGGCACGTGCGGGAGCACGAGGGCCGCGGCGGCGGCCAGGGCGATCAAGCCCAGGTAGGCGAGGACGAGCCGGGTGTCCCTGAGATAGCACTTGCTTTTGGTGAGCCCGGCGCGGCGGGCCCGCCAGTATCCGGCGAACCCCAGGGCCGCGAAGCCGAGCACGGCCCAGGCTCCGAACAGCCAGGCGAGCAGGGCCACCGTCGCGTAGACGCACAGCTTCAGCGGATCGTACGGCTTGGCCTGCCCGCCCTCGGACGCCTGGGCCGCGAGGGCCTGCTCGTACGCGACCCCCGTCGGGCCCGTCTCCCCGTCGCCGGACTCCCCGCGCGGGAGGCTCACGTGATCTCCAGCAGCGGAAGCCGTACGCCGGGGTCGGCCGCGGCGACGGCGGACAGGCGCTGACGCGCGAGCGCCGGCCACGCCTGGACCGCGCAGAACGGCGCGCACTGGTCCTGGTCGGAGCGGGTGCCGACGTGGACGCAGCACTGGACCAGCCGCTCCTCCAGCATCGTGGACATGTCCATGAAGGGCTTGATCGTTATGCGCACGACCCGTTCGCCCAGCAGCCGGCGCAGCCGCTTCCTGCGGCCGGGCAGGGCCGATGACGCGAGCGTCAGCAGGGTGGTCAGCCCGAGGTCGCAGTTCTCGCAGATGTCGCGCCAGACCTTGCCGATCTCGGGGTGCGACAGCGACGACTGCTCCGACAGCAGGCCGAGCAGCGACTCCTGCACGGCCATGCGGAGCTGGCGGGGGATCTCCGCGTCGGCGATGCGGTTGGAGACGAGCCCGAGGTTCGCCTTGAGGCGGTCGTGCCCGATCAACGCCGTCAGCGAGCGCCACTGGTCGGCGTCATCCTTGACCATGTAGCCGACCGAGCAGCAGTGCGGATGCGAGCAGGGCAGGGCGGTCAGGTCACGCCAGGTGACGAGGCCGTCCGTCTGGGGGCCGAGGCGCTTGAGCACACCGGTGTGGGTGAGCCGCTCCATCGGGTCGATCACCCCGGACCGCCCCGACCCGAACTGCGGCTGGATCGACACGCCGCCGACGTACGGCGTCTCGAGGGCGAGGCGCACCACGTCGCCGATCTCGCCGTCGTTCACTCCGAGGGCGGCCGTCATGACGAGCGTGGTGAAGATCTCCCGCTCCGACAGGCGCCGCAGCGCCTCCGCCTTCTGCCGCCGCAGGTCACCGCCCCGGTGGTGCCGGGACGCCTCGGCCGACACGCCGTCGTACTGCAGGTAGATCTCGACGCGCTCGCGGTGCTCGGTGAGCAGGTCGAGCAGGGCGTCGTCCCGGGCCACCAGGAGGCCGTTGGTGTTGATCAGGATGCGGGTGACGGGCCGGGCCGTCAGCTCGGCGAGCAGCTCGGGCAGGTCGGGGTGGAGGGTCGGCTCGCCGCCGCTGAGCATGAGCACGTCGAGACGGCCGTTCTCCCGGGCCAGCCGCTGGTCCACGTTGGCGAGCACCTCCCGGACCGGCACGATTCCCCGCAGGTCGGGCGAGGAGTCGGTGAAGCAGGTCGGGCAGCGGAGGTTGCACGCCTCCGCCACGTCCTCCAGGAGGATGCAGGTGTGCTGGGTCTGCATCTCCGGCAGTCCCCGCAGGTACGCCTCCGGGACCGGGTCGAAGTTCCCGGCGACGTCGGGCAGATGCGCCTTGGTGGGTGCGGTCCACTCCTCCAGGTAGGCGAGGATCTCCGGGTCCTCGTCGTAGAGGGTGCTGACCATGCCGTGGCTCCGGCAGCCGCGCTCCAGGTAGACCCGCCCGTCGCGGGCCGCGAGCCAGCCGGACAGGCGGGGCACCTCCGCCAGCGGGCGGTCCGGCCGCTCGTCGTGGCAGCGGGGGCAGAACGCGTTGACGTAGCGGAGGATGCGGTCTCCCCGCAGGGGCATTCCCGTGCTCACAGGGCACCGTCCGTGTACAGCGAGGGGTTGACGCCGGTGCAGAAGCCGGCGGTGAAAATCGTCATGAGCGCCCAGCCGATCATCAGGCCCAGCCCGAGCCCCCGCGACCAGGGCCTGCGCAGGAACAGCAGCAACGCTCCGCCGCCGAACGCGATCGCGGCGAGGATCAGGGATCCGCCGATGAGCGCGATGTTCTTGTTGTCGCTCGCGACTCCGTCCGCCGCCGCGAGGGTCGCGAGGAAGAGCACGAAGTTGATGACCACGTAGGCCACGATCCCCACGAACGTCATCGCGACGACCACGGCGGTCGAGTTCTGCGACGCGGGCGGTCCGTACGGCCCGCCTGGACCAGGCCCACCCGGGCCGTAGGGCGGCGGCGCACCCCACGGCGGCGGGCCACCCGGACCATGCGGCGGCGGGATGCCCGGCCCCTGAGGCGGTGGCGGCGCAGGGGGGCCGTATGAGGGCGGCGGACCACCCGGGCCATGAGGCGGCTGACCACCCGGGCCGTACGACGGCGGTGGGCCGGTCGGCCCCTGGGGCGGTGGCGGGTTGGCCGGACCGTGCGGCGTGCCGGGAGGCGGCGGTACCGGCGGACGTCCGGAGGGAGCGTGCCGCGGATCGCCCTGCAGCGGATCGCCGTGCCGCGGATCGCCGTGCCGCGGCTCGTCCGGCGGCCCGGAAGGATCGCCCTGGCGCGACTCGTCCGGCCGCTCGGGGGGCTCGGGGGGTGTGCTCATCTCTCCTCCTCGCCCGCAGGCGACAGCCGGGCGCCCAGTGACAGAGGTCGCCGCTCGCCCCGGCGGGGGAGCAGCCGATCGTAGAAGCCCTTGCGATATCCGATCCCGAGGCGGACGGCGAGGAGCGCGAGGCCCGGGACGAGGAACCACTGCGGGCGGGTCAGGTCGAGCCAGACCGTCTCGTTCGCCCTGGTGAACTCGACGAGGAACCGGAAGGCGGCGTACGCGCCCAGATACAGGGTGAACAGCTCCCCCGGCCGGTCGACCCGGCTCCGGGCCCACAGCAACGCGCCGAAGGCGGCGAGCTGGAAGACGGTCTCGTACAGGTACGACGGGTGCATGGCCTGCCCGGTCACGCAACCAGGGCATTCCGGCACGGTGGCGGGTGCGTGGACACCCCAGGGAAGGCTCGTGGGACGGCCGGGGGCCTCCGTGAGGAAGCAGCCGATGCGGCCGACGGCCATGCCGAGCGCGACCGCGGGCGCGAACAGGTCGCCGGTGCGCTCCCGATAGCCGATCAGCCGTTTCGCGACCAGCACCCCGACATATGCGCCGGTCAGGCCACCGAGGATGCTCCGGGCGCCGAACATCCACGCCTCGACGAGGCCGGGGTTGAGCGCGAAGTCGAGATGCTCGGCCCACCCGGACAGCCGCATGCCTATCGCCCCGCCGACCAGCGCACCGGTGACGGCGACGAGGGACTCCTCCCGCAGGGCTCCCCGGCGCCGTGCTTCCAGGACGAACACCACGCTCGCGAGGATCACGCCGAGGCCCACGAAAAACGCGTGGGTCGGCACGGTCACCCCGCCGAAACGCAGTTCCTCAAGCACGACGCCACCCTAGCGGCGGCGCACGCCGATTCCGATCGTCAATTCGTACGGCTTGCGCCCCTTCCATGTGTGGATTCCGGTTCTATGCGGCGAGCGTTGACCGCCGAGCTTCATCCACAGGAATCCCGTTGTCCACAGGAGTGTCGCGCGACCGCCGTCGCATGTCTCGTCCACGGGTAGCCTGCGCCTATGACCTCCTTGTGGAATCGCAGGTCAGTGGTAGTGATGGCGGCTCTCGTCGGGATGACCGGCTGTGGCGGGGCCGGCGACGCGGGCGCGTCCGCCACCGCCCGGACCCGGGTGTCCGCGACCGCCCCGGCTGCCCCGGCATCGGACTCGCCCATGCCCACCGCCTCCTCGGCCGTGCCGGTCTCGTCCGCGCCCGTCACGCCCTCGGCCGTGCCGGTCTCGCCCACGCCCGAAACCGGGCCCACACCGAGCCCGAGCGGGCCGCCTCCCTTCTCCGCGAAGATCGAGACGGTGTCCCGTGACGAGGTCCGGCACTCGTGGCGTCCGGGCTGCCCGGTCCCGCTGAGCGGGCTACGCAAGATCACGATGACCTACTGGGGCTTCGACGACGAGGCGCACACCGGCACCCTGGTGGTTAACAAGAAGGTGGCCGAAGACGTGGCCTCCGTCTTCAAGAAGCTTTACGAGCTTCGCTACCCCATCCGCCGGATGGAGCCCGTCGACGTCTACAAGGGCAGCGACTACGAATCCATCGAGGCCGACAACACCTCGGCCTTCAACTGCCGCAACGCCACCGGATCCGGCAGCTGGTCCAACCACGCGTACGGCCTCGCCGTGGACCTCAACCCCCGGGAGAACCCGTACGTCTACGCGAACGGCTCCAACGCCCACCGCAACGCGGACGCGTTCGTGGACCGGCCGCTCAAGAAGCCGGGCGTGATCAACAGCGGAGACCGCGTGGTGCGCGTCTTCGAGCGGATCGGCTGGGGCTGGGGCGGCTCGTGGTCGGGCGCCAAGGACTACCAGCACTTCTCCGTCAACGGCCGCTGAGACCGGTGCCGCGCAAGCCGCCGCCCTGCGGGCCCCGCCCATCGCGTACGGCGCGGTGGGCGGGCCCCGCCGGTGACCCTGTGAGAGGCCGGCAGGGCTGAGCCGTAGTCCGCCGGGGAGCCCACGCCGGTGACGAGACGACCGGTTACGGCGTGACCGGCCTGCCGCCGAAGGTCACGACAAGGTGGCCGTCCGAGGCGAAGGACCAGCCCATGGCGCCGGCGTAGGAGGAGCACCGGGACCCGTTCGAGCCGGACCAGAACTGGTTGGAGCCGTCGGCGTTACCGACGGTCTTGTCGTTGGACCCGCTGCCGCTGCGGCACGAGGTGTTGTTGCGGAACACCGAGGTGCCGGCGTCGAAGGAGAAGTTGCGCTCGGCGTTGTCGATGCCGACGTTGTTCGAGATCGACATCGTGCCCGGGTTGCTGTTGTAGGTGAACCCGTGGTGGCCGTTGCGGTAGGCGATGCTGCGCCGGACGATGTGGTTGACGGAGATCTTGTCGCCGCCGAGCTTGTAGCCGTTGCGGTCGCCGGCGCCGGCCTGGCTGCCGTCGGTGAGGGTGCCGTTGTTGTAGGACAGGGAGTCCTCGATGGTCACCGGCCCGATGGCTCCGGTGTCCGTCTTGGTGTAGAGGTCCCAGCCGTCGTCGATGTTGTTGTGGGACACGGTGTAGCGGAAGACGTTGCCGGTGCCGGTGGTGAGCTTCGCGGCGAAGCCGTCGGCGTCCTCGCCGTCGGAGTCGGCGTTGTCGTGCGACTCCGCGCTGAGGATGAGGTTGTTGGACGGCCACTGGTCTCGGGGGGTGTCGGAGGCGATCCGCCCGAGCTGCAGCCCGGTGTCGCGATTGAACCGGGTCACCGTGCGTTCGATGACGTTGTTGCTGCCGCCGACGTAGATCCCGTTGTCGCCGGCCCGCTCGACGACGATGCCGTACACATGCCAGTACGAGCCGTTCACGACGAGTCCGCGGTTCGACGAGGACTCGCTCTGGGCCGAGAAGTTCAGCACCGGAGTCTCACCGGGGTAGGCGGACAGGGTCTTGCGGGCGTTCGACGTGCCGTTGTTGCCCGGTGCGATGGTGATCGTCTGCGCGAAGGCGTACCGCCCGCCGCGCAGGTAGATCGTCCCGCCGGGGGCGACGCGTGTGAGCGCCGACGTGAGGGTCGTCGGGTCGGACTGCGTCCCCGCCGCGCCATCCCTGCCGTTCGGCGACACGTACACCGCACCACTCGACGGCGTCGTCGAGGGCGAGGGTGAGGGCGAGCGCGTGGGGGTGGGTGAGGGCGAGGGCGAGCGTGTCGGGGTGGGCGACGGGGTGGGCGACGGGGTCGGTGACGAGGTGGTGGCAGAGCCGGTGCAGGTGACGCCGTTGAGCGTGAACGAGGCCGGCTTGGGGTTGGACCCCGACCACGAGCCGTTGAACCCGATGGACACGGACGCCCCGGCACCGATCGCGGCGTTGTAGTCCACGTTCGTGGCCGTGACGTTCTGCCCGCTCTGGCTGAAGGTGGCCGACCAGCCCGTGCCCACCTTCTGACCGCTGTCGGGGAAGGCGAATCCGAGCGTCCAGCCGTTGATCGCGTCGCCCAGATTCTGGATCGTGACGGCGGCGGTGAACCCACCCGGCCAGTCGTTGGTCGTGTAGGTCACGGCGCACCCGGTGGCGGCCTGCGCCGTTCCGGCGGTGGCCACGCCGGCCAGAGCGACGACTCCGGCGAGGGCGCTGATCACCCCGGCACCCGTTGTGGTTCTGCTTCTCAAGACCGAACTCCTTGCAGGTCGCGCAGGGCCCCTGACCGAGGAATTACTCCCGACCCCACAAGGGTTTTCGTGCACCTGAACTGGATTCACCCACAGGAACACCGCGCATCAAGTTACGATCCCGCCGATCGCCGGTCAACGCCGGGCCGCGGCGGCTTTCCGCCCAGGGCGGCCCTCACTTGCGCAGGGATCGCTGGCGACAGGAACGGGACTCCGGGACCGGCTGAAACGTTCAGGCGGGAATTCGGAGAACAAGACGGCAGTCGCCGGCGAACGCGGTGTTCATCGGACCGCCGCCGGAGAGGTCGCCGCCCAGGCGACCTGCCGTCGCCAGACCGCACACCCCTGACGGCGGCGCCCTCCTGCCGGTACCGACGCACCGGCAGGAAGGCGAGCCGAGCCCGGTGAGAACGTGATCGGGGTAACAGCTACCACCACCCGCACCGGCGACGGCGCGAGAAGGAGAACAAGCTGATCACGTGCCCGCGCTCACGGGGCGCAGGAGGTGAGCTCCGGACGCGGGGGCGTGCCGGTCCGGGCGCCCAGGAAGAGGCTCGCGCAATCGGCCATGAAGCGCGGGTTCTCCTCGGGGACGAAGTGCCCGCTGTCGGGTGCCACCACCGTGCGCACGTCGTCGGCGACCTGGCGGAGCGAGTCCGCGACTCCCGGCCCGAAGGAGTACTGACCGCCGATCCCCAGCACCGGCATGGGCAGCCGCTTCGCCACGTTGGCCTTGTTGTTCTCCGCGTCCGCGGTGAACGCCCGGTAGTACTCGTACCCCGCGGTCCGCCTGGCCGGATCCGCGTAGGCCCGGTAGTACGACTCGCGATCCACCGCGTCCTTGCGGTAGCTGAAGTCGAACATCATCCCGAGATACGTGCTGACGTCGTCGTTGTCCATGATCCGCTCGGGGATCGGCGCGGGGGACATGTTGAACCGGAAGTGCCAGCTCACCCCGTAGAGCTCCTCGAGACCGAAGCCGGACAGCGGCGACTCGATCATGGCGAGCCGGGTCACCTCGCCGGGGAAGTCACGGGCCCAGGGGTAGGCGATCAGGACGCCGAGGTCGTGACCGACGATCGCCACCCGGTCGAATCCCAGCTGGC
Organism: Microbispora sp. NPDC049633; assembly: GCF_040675265.1. Lineage (NCBI taxonomy): Bacteria > Bacillati > Actinomycetota > Actinomycetes > Streptosporangiales > Streptosporangiaceae > Microbispora > Microbispora sp. NPDC049633. The sequence continues at coordinate 1,668 of NZ_JBFAOO010000044.1, read as the reverse complement.
GCACGGCCTGGCGCACCCGTCGCGCGGTGGTGACCTTGTCATAGCCGCCGGCCGGCACGGCCGAGTCGCCCAGCCCCGGCAGGTCCACGGCGATCACGGTGTGATCGCGGGCGAGCTCGGGCATCAGCGGGCGCCACATCAGCCACGTCTGCGGCCAGCCGTGCAGGAGCACGACGGCCGGTCCGGACCCGCCGATGACGTAGTGAACGGCGCCGCCCTCCACGACGACCTTGCCGTGCCTGAACCCGGGGGCGAAACGCGCCGGGCCCTCCGCGGGCTCCTTGGCCGTCGCACTCGCGCCCGCACCGGCGGTCATGCCGAACACGGCGACCAGGGCGACGAACGCGCCGGCGGTGGCCCGCCACAGTCTCCTGGTACGCGACCCCGCCCCCGGCGCCCGCCCGGCTGTTTCCTCCAGTGGCATATGTGTTTCCCTTTCCCGAGCAACACGATCGCGGGGCGGCCGGCCTGTGTGGCGGAATCGGCCGCTCACCCACGAGCACGGCCATGATGAGCGCCGCGGGCCGCGGCTCCGCCGGCGTCAGATGATCGATCGCAGCCTGCACGACCTGAAGTCGCGTGGGCTTCTCCCGTCGTGCTCTCTGGGAAACAGGCCGTCGTGCTTCTCTGCGGAAAAGGAAGGAGCGGCCATCCCCGAACCGCGCACTCGATCGGGGGGTCAGGCCCGGTTTCGTTCGCGCCCGGCAGCGAACCGTCGAATCCCCCGGGCGATCAGCCAGGTTTCCGCGGCGAACATCGGCAGCGCGAGCAGCGGTCCGAGCAGGAGCGCTTTCTCCAGCGAGGATGACCCGCCACAGTCGAGTACGCCGCCTTGCTCGTAGAGACCGCACTGGACGCCCCGGATCAGCCACATCGCCACGAGCCAATCCGCGATCCCGAGTGACATCAGTGCCACGGCGGCCGGCAGCACGAGATATACGGCGATGTTCTCTCTCGACGTGGTCGCCCGGACCGGAACGCGTTCACGATGCCGGCCCACCGGTTCCCGGATCACGACATCAGTCAATCAGGCACTTGTGCGGCGCCCGTGGAGAGATCGTGAAGAAATCCACCACCCGGCACCCGAGAGGAGCCGAGCAGGACGGCCGGTGGGCCGACACCGAAACGACAGAGGGAGGACAACGCCCGCTCCTCCGGCCGCAGGAAGCGGGCGTCTCTCCAGATATGACATCTCCTGATTCTCCGGATAAAGGGGAATCACGAGTGAGGGCTCACACGCTAACGGGCTTCGGACTCGACCTTCGGAAGGATCGCTTACCGGTTAATAACGATCGGCCTACGACCCCGTCACGTACGACCGGTCCACAGCGGCGACCATCAGAGCAACGGGGCGGCGGACCGCACTCAACCGCTGCGGCAAGATGGGTGCATGGCGGCGAAGGACGGCGACGGCTGGGCCCTGTGCGCGCTGGGACACCAGCACTGGGGGCTGTACGGCGCCGCCGGCCTGCTCACCGTGCACCACACCCTCGACGGCATGCCGTACGTGCTGATGCAGAAGCGGGCCTGGTGGAGCCATCACGGCGGGACGTGGGGGCTGCCCGGCGGCGCGTGCGACGGCCTACTTTCGGGTTGCTAGCCCATGCCCCTGGGAGGTTCGAGAGTGTTCAACTCCGCCGATGACGTCCTCAAGTTCATCCGGGACGA
>NZ_JBFAOO010000043.1:0-48045 GCF_040675265.1 Microbispora sp. NPDC049633 | reverse complement strand
CCGCCGGCCTCGCGGCGGTCACCCGTACGGCCGGCGACCGCAACGGCGACAGCGCCACCGTCCGTATGGGCAACGGGATCCGCAACGTCAGTCAGCTGACGGTGGGCAGCGCGAGGAACGGGACCGGCACCCAGCAGAGGACGGTCGGCGTCAGCGGCGTCGCGAACGCGCAGAGCATGATCTGCGGGCGGAGGTCCCGCTCCTGCGGTGTGACGCAGCGGATACGGGCGTCGGACCGGCAGATCGAGCTGCTGAGCCCTCCGGACGCGCGAATCCGGCGTGCCGCCAGAAGGGCCGCCATATCCCCACAGGCGGGTTAATCATCGATCACGGACCGTGACGGGCGCGTCCACCCGGGGTAGATGCCCGGCAGGTCCGTACGGACGGATCCGCATGACGGACAACGGGGGAAGGCGCGCGACCATGGCTCGTCACAGTGCTCGTCACAGGGCTTATCACAGGGGGCGGCACGCGCTCACCGGCCCGGCGGTGCGGCTGCTGGCGCTGACCGCGCTGACTCTCACGGGCGCCGGCCTCGCGCTCGCCCCCACGACCGCGGACGCGGCGACGGGCCGTGGGCACGGCGGCGGCGACGGAAACGGCGCCAATTCCCGGTATGTGATCAACAACGGCCTGAACAACCTGAACTCGCTGCTCGCCGGCAGTCAGCGGAACACGACGGGCACCCAGCAGGTCATCACCGGGGTGGACGCGTCGGTGAACACACAGGCCGGCAACTGTGTGCACCGGCCCGGCTGCAGGGGCTCGCAGAACCTCCGGGGCCGCAACCAGAGCTCCCCCAGGACGAGCGGCACCGTGATCAACCGGCGCTGAGACGCTCACGGACGGCCGGGAGACGTCACGGCAGACGTCACGGCAGACGTCACGGGACACGCGCGCCGATGACCGCCGCCGGACCACCGCGGAGGCTACGGTGTGACCACGCGCGCCGACGGGCGGCGCATGGGTGAAAGGCGGTGGCGGATGCTCGTCTCACGCGGCGCGTCCCGGCTCGTCCCGTTGTCCGCCGCCGTTCTCGCCGCCGTCCTGTCCACCGTCCTGTCCACCGTCCTGTTCACGGCGGCCGCCGCGAGCGCGCGACCCGTGCGGGAGGCGGGGGACGGCCCGGCCGCCATCGGGAACGGCACCCGCAACCGGAACATCGTCCAGCTGCACAGCCCCACGCGGAACCGAGGTCACCAGCACACCGCGGCCAGCACCGCGGGCGGTGCCACCAGCGTGGCGGACGGTTTCTGTCGCCGGGTCGAAAACTGCGACATCAGGCAGAACATCGCGGTCGCCGTCGCCGCGCCGCTGTAGGGCTCACCCGCTCAGGGCGCGTACGGCCGCTTCCGGGCTGTCGTAGAAGGCCAGCAGCCGGTCCAGTCCCATGATCTGGAAAACGCGGGCGATGTCCGAGTCCAGACCGGCCAGGAGCAGGGCGGCGCCCGCGTCGTGGGCGCGCTGGTGGGCGGCGACCAGCGTGGCGATGCCGGTGGAGTCGCAGAAGGTCAGCCCCGACAGGTCGATCACCAGGCCGGTGCCCGGGCCGAACTCGATCTCCTCCAGAGCCGCCCGAAGGCGCGGAGTGGTGTGATGGTCCAGGTCCCCGGCCACGACCAGCAGGCGCGGACCGGAGGCGTGCGGCTGAAGGGTGACGGTCAGACCGTTGTCATGCGGCACCGAGACTCCCGGAGAACGGCGTTCGAGTGGCGGGCGGAACGGACAGGGCCAGGACCGCGGTGTCGTCTGACACCCCCGTGCCCAAGGCCGTGATCAGGTCGTGCACGGTGGTCAGGAGGGCGTCGGCGCTCGTGGGTCCCGCGGCGGCGAGGTACGCGGTCAGGCCGTCCTCGTCGAGCATCGAGCCGGTCGGCGTCCGCGCCTCGGTGAGACCGTCGGTGTACAGCAGCAGCGCGTCACCGGCGTTCAGTCGCGCGCTCACCTGGGCGAAGTGCGGATTGCGCAGGATGCCGATCAGCTGTCCCCCGACCGGATGGATCGACTCGACGGTGCCGTCCGCCCGCACCGCCAGCGCCGGGGGATGCCCTCCGGTGGCGAGCGTGACGCCGAACCCGTCGCCGTCGGGCTGCAGGACGCCGAAGACCGCCGTGCAGTACGGCACGGGGGCCTCGCCGCCGGCGTGCTCCTGCTGCAGGACCGTGTCGAGGTTGGCCAGCACGGCGTGCGGGTCGGCGTCGTAGACGGCCGCGGCGCGCAGGGTGTAGCGGACCAGGGACGTCAGCGCGGCGGCGTCGGCGCCCTTGCCGCAGACGTCGCCGAGGAAGAACGCCCACCGGTCGCCGTCGAGCTGGAAGAGGTCGTAGAAGTCGCCGCCGACCTCGTCGGCGGAGACCGGGTGGTAGGCGGCGGCCGCGCACAGTCCGGGCACCCGGGGCAGCGCCGGCGGAAGCAGGGTGCGCTGCAGGGTGCGGGCCAGCCGCTCGGCTCCCGCGCGCAGTTCCCTTTCGACCTCGACCGTACGGTGCGTCGTCAGCCGCACCTCCAGCTCGTCCATGACCAGCGCGGCCAGGTCCCGCAGGCAGGCCAGTTCCTCCTCATCGGCCTGCCGGGGACGGGTGTCCATGACGTTGACGCTGCCCAGGGCCTCGCCGTCGGCCGTCGTGATCAGCGCGGCGGCGAAGAAGCGGATGCCGGGCTCGCCGCGCACCGCCGGGTCGCCGACCGCCCGCGGGTCCAGCAGCACGTCGTCGACGACGTACGGGCCATCGTGCCGTACGGCCGCGGCGCACAGGCTCTCGATGATCGCCCGGCGCGGTGGCGGCCCGTGCGCGGCGATGACGCGGACCGTGTCGTCGCCGACGATCGTCACGGTGGCGAAGGGGGCGTGGAAGATCCGCGCGGCCAGGGCGGCCACCCGGTCGAAGGCCGCGCCGGAGGCGGTGTCCAGGGCCGCGTAGCGGCGCACGGCCGCGAGGCGGCGCGCCTCCGCGGCGGAGGCGAGCGGCATCGGCATGCCCGGCGCTTCGTCTACGGTGCTGACCTCTGGCTCCTTCCCGGCCCTCGGTCGCGGGCCGGGGCCCGCGTGGCCGGTCGATGATTTGCCCTATCCTACGAAACCGTTGAACTGTTCCTTCCCTGACCTGCCGGAGCCGAGCGGAGGCCCGGCACGTACGAGATCCGGCCCACGACGCACCGGCCGTTGAGGAGAAGGCGAAAGCGATGAGCGGGGCGGCGGAACCGATGTCTGTTCAGCACGGCCGGCCGATGGAGCTGCTGTTTCCGGGGAACAGCGAGATGGCGCGGCGGATGCGCGACCTTCCGTGGTCCGGCACCTCCATGGGAGACCCGGCGACCTGGCCGACGAGCCTGCGCACCGCGTGCCGGATCTGCCTCACCTCCCGGTTCCCCATGATCGTGTGGTGGGGAGAGGAGCTGCGGTTCCTCTACAACGACGCCTACCTGCCGTTGCTGGGTTCCAAGCATCCGGCGCTGGGCAAGCCGGGCGACCAGGTGTGGACGGAGATCTGGCACACCATCGGCCCGATGCTGAGGTCGGTGATGGCCTCCGGCGAGGCGACCTGGTCGGAGGACCTGCTGCTGCCGATGAACCGGCACGGCTACTGGGAGGAGACGTACTGGACGTACTCCTACAGCCCGTTGCACGACGACGACGGCGGCGTGCGGGGTGTGTTCACCGCGGTCAGCGACACCACCGAGCGGGTCATCGGCGAGCGGCGCCTGGCGGTGCTGCAGGACCTCGGCGCCCAGGCGGGCCGTGCCCGCAGCGTGGAGGAGGCGTGCGAGCTGGTCGCCGAGGTGCTGGAGCGGTCGGGTCCCGACGTGCCGTTCGCGGCCGTCTACCTGCGCCGCCCCGGCACGGACGAGCTGGTGCCGACCGCGACGAGCCCGCGCGGCGCGACCGTGTCCCCCCTGCCCGGCGGGCCCGGCGACTGGCCGGTGGAGCAGGTGCTGCGCGGCGAGACCCCTGTCGTGGTGACCGACGTGGCGGAGCGCTTCGGCGCGCTGCCCTCGGGGGGCTGGCAGACGCCGCCGACGCAGGCCATGGTGCTGCCGCTGGCCGGTGAGACCGGCGGCCAGACCGTCGGGGTGATGGTGCTGGCGGCCAGCGCGGGCCGCGTGCTCGACGAGGCGTACGAGTCGTTCCTCGCCCTGGTGGCCCGGCAGACCGCGGCGCTGGTCAACGCGGCCGTGGCCTACCAGCTCCAGCAGCGCAGGGCCGAGGAGCTGGCCGAGCTCGACCGGGCCAAGACGGCCTTCTTCTCCAACATCAGCCACGAGTTCCGCACCCCGCTGACGCTGATCATGGGGCCGGTGCAGGACCTGCGCACCGCGCTCGCCGACGCCGGCGAGCAGGTACGCGAGGACCTCGACGTGGTCCACCGCAACGGCCTGCGGCTGGGCAAGCTCGTCAACACGCTGCTGGACTTCTCCCGCATCGAGGCCGGCCGCATGCGGGCCACGTACGAGCCGGTGGACCTGGCCGCCGTCACCGCCGAGCTGGCCGGCGTCTTCCGCTCCGCGATCGACAGGGCCGGGCTCGCCTTCGAGGTGGACTGCCCTCCCCTGGACCAACCGGTGTACGTCGACCGGGGCATGTGGGAGAAGGTGGTGCTCAACCTGCTGAGCAACGCCCTGAAGTTCACCTTCGACGGCTCCGTCCGGGTCGCGTTGCGCGCCGAGGACGGGCACGCCGTCGTCACGGTCGCCGACTCCGGCATCGGGATCCCGCGCCACGAGCTGCCGCGGCTGTTCGAGCGGTTCCACCGCATCGAGAGCGCCAGGTCGCGCTCGAACGAGGGCAGCGGCATCGGGCTGGCGCTGGTGAAGGAGCTGGTGGGCCTGCACGGCGGGACGATCACCGCCGAGAGCGCCGAGGGCGCGGGCACCACGTTCACCATCCGGCTGCCCTTCGGCTCGGCGCACCTGCCGTCCGACGGCATCGCGCCGGCCCGCCCGGGGGACGTGGTGTCGGCCACCGCCGATCCGTTCGTGGAGGAGGCCCTGCGCTGGCTGCCCCCGAAGGAGACGGCCGACGTGGAGGAGACGGCGGCGGCGTCGACCGGGCCCCGGGGGGACGGTCCCCCGCCCCGGGTCCTGATCGCCGACGACAACGCCGACATGCGCGACTACCTCACGCGCCTGCTCCGGCCGTCCTACCGGGTCACCGTGGTGAACGACGGGCAGGCGGCCCTGGAGGCCGTGCTCACCGACGCTCCCGACCTCGTCGTCAGCGACGTCATGATGCCGCGTCTGGACGGCCTGCAGCTGGTGGCCGCGCTGCGGGCCGACCCCCGCACCGCCGCGGTCCCGGTGCTGCTGTTGTCGGCCCGCGCGGGGCAGGAGGCCTCGATCGAGGGGTTGGAGGCGGGCGCGGACGACTACCTCGTCAAGCCGTTCTCCGCCGCCGAACTGCTGGCGCGGGTGCGGGCCAACGTGCAGCTGGCGCGCATGCGCGGGCGCCACTTGCGGTGGCAGACCGCCATGATCGAGTCGCTGCAGGAGGCGTTCTTCGTCTGCGACGAGAACGGCTCGGTCATCGAGATCAACCAGGCGTTCACCGACATCCTCGGGTACGGCCCCGAGGGCCTGCCCTACACCGCCCTGCATCCCTGGTGGCCGCGCGAGGCCGACGACCCCGTGGCGCACCGGATGGTCGGCGAGGCGTTCGAGCAGCTCGTGAGCCAGGGCCGGGGCAGCTGCGTGATCCCCGTCTCCCACCGGGACGGACACCAGATCTGGGTGGCGGCCACCTTCACCGACGTCGCCGATCCCACCACCGGCGAGCGCAGGGTCGTCGGCACCCTGCGCGACGTCACCGCCGAGCACTACCTCGTGCAGCGTGAGACCGCCCTGGCCGCGCTCAGCGTGCGCGTCTCGGAGGCGAGCAGCGTGGAGGACGCGCTCAGCGGAGCGCTGCGGGAGCTGCGCGACGTCTGGCGCGCCCGGCAGGTGACCGCCGCGCTGTGGCGTGGTGAGTCCGGGGGGCATGGTGACTCCGGGGGGCGTGGTGATCTCGTGAGGCCCGGTGATCCCGTGAGGACCGGTGCGTCCGCGGGGCACGGCGAGGCGGAGCCGGTGCTGTTCGGCACGGACTCCGGAGCCTCCTGGCGGACCCTGCCGGACGACCTGCGGGACAGGCTCACCGAACTGCGCGGCTTCCCGCCGCTGCGCCCGGTGGCGAGCGCCGCGGACGGGGCAGGCATCACCCTGGAGCACCCCGAGGGGGTCGTGACCCTCTGGATCGACCTCGGCCAGAACCGGCCCTTCACCGCCGAGGACCAGACGCTGCTCGCGCTGCTGTCCGGCCATCTCGGCCAGGGCCTGCACCGGACCCACCAGCTCGACCAGCAGCGCGAGGCCGCGGTGGCGCTGCAGCGGGCCATCCTCGGGCCGTCCCACCTGCCCCAGGGCTTCGCCGTACGGTATGAGCCGGCCACCCGGCCCCTGGAGGTCGGCGGCGACTGGTACGACATCGTGCCGCTGCCCGACGACCGCATCGGCATCGTGGTCGGCGACTGCGTGGGACGCGGTCTGGAAGCCGCGGCCGTCATGGGCCAGCTCCGCAGCGCCTGCCGCGCCCTGCTGCTGCAGGAGGCCGGTCCCGCACAGGTGCTGAGCGCGCTGGACAAGTTCGCCGCGCTGGTGCAGGGGGCCAAGTGCACCACCGTGTTCTGCGGCGTCCTCGACACCACGACCGGCCGCCTCGTGTACTCCAGCGCGGGGCACCCGCCCGGCATCCTGGCCCACCCCGACGGCGCCACGGAGCTGCTGGAGGGCGGCCGTTCGACCCCGCTCGCGGTGCGGCCCGGCGAGCCCCGGCCCGAGAGCAGCTGCACGATGCCGCCCCGCTCCACGCTGCTGCTCTACACCGACGGGCTCGTCGAGCGCCGCCGCAGCCCGCTGACCGCCGGGATCGACCAGGCGAGCGCCGCCGTGCAGGACGGCCGCTCGACCCCCATCGAGGACCTGGCGACGCAGGTCATGACGCGGATGGCGCCGGACACCGGCTACAACGACGACGTCGCCCTCCTGCTCTACCGCCAGCCCGCGCCGCTGGATGTGGCCTTCCCCGCCGAGTCGAGCCAGCTCGCCCCCGTCCGTACGGCCCTGCGGGACTGGCTGAACCGCTGTGACATCACCGCGTCGATGGTCCAGAACGTGCTGGTCGCGGCGGGCGAGGCCTGTGCCAACGCGATCGAGCACGGCCACCGCGACAGCCCGGGGCGTACCGTCCGCCTGCGGGCCGTCGCCACCGCGGCCGACCTGTACCTCACCGTCACCGACAGCGGCCGATGGAAACCTCCGCAGCCCGAGGCCAACACGCACCGCGGCCGGGGGGTCGCCCTCATGCGCGCCCTGATGCAGCACGTCACCATCCAGCCCGGCGTCGCCGGCACCACCGTCGACATGCACGCGAGGATCCCCCGATGACGACTCCCCTGACCCTGGCTCCGTCTCGCCGCTCCGACGGCACCCCGGTCCTCACCGTCAGCGGCGAGATCGACATGAGCAACGCCGGCGAGCTGGAGGCCGCCCTGACCGATGCCGCCGGCGACGACGGCCATGCTCTCCTGGTCGACCTGAGCGCGGTCGAGTATCTCGACAGCGCCGGGCTGACGGTGTTGTTCGCGCATGCCCCGCGCATCGAGCTCGTCGCCAACGAGCTGCTCGCCCCCGTCCTGACCATCTCCGGGCTCGCGGACATGACCACCGTCCACAGCCTGGGAGGCTGACAGCCGGGGGTCTTGCCTCACAGCCGCAGCGGCAGCACCCCCGACCGCGTGGGCGCGTGCCGGTAGGTGCTGAAGTAGAACACCTCGAAGACCCAGGGCTCCCTCCGTGCGTACTCGAACAGCTCGCCCGGCACGACGACCCGGAAGCGTCCGTCGTCCACCCCGCCGTCGAGCCACATCACCTCGTCGGGGCGGTCCTCCGGGCGCGCGACGACGCGAACCTCGCCGAACGGGACCGGGTCGCGCGCGCCGTCGTGCTCGTACACCACCAGCCCGTGGATGAGCTCGCCGTCGACGCGCACGTCCTCGAACCGGGTGCGCCAGCCTGCTCGCACCCACAGACCCGCGCCGAAGCCGGGCAGGCCGGAGTCGTGGCGTCCCTCCGGCTGCACGAAGGTCCGCACCGAGACCTCCGAGGAGATCCCCTCGCCCTGCGACTGCTCGAACCGCTCCGCGTAGCGCCGGCCGCGTCGCGGGTCGCCGGCGAACGACTCGTACGCGAGCCGCGTCGAGCCGGTCGCTCCGGCGTCGACCATTCGCCACCCCTCGTCAAGGAAGAGACGGAACTGGTCGCCTGTCTGCTCGACGACGTGCCGATGCAGCGCCCGCGTCGGGAACGGGTTCGCCGAGACTATCGCCGTGGTCTCGCGCGACGACGGCGAGGACTGCGCGGTCGTCGAGGTGTTGAAGTTCGACTGCGCCCAGTTGTTGTGGACGACGATCTCGCTGCCCGCCGGATCCACCGGGTCGACGTACCGGTCGATGTCGACACGCACGCAGAAGTGCTCGGCCTCGATCGCCGGGCCCGACGCGGAGGGTACGGTGACGGACGCCGGCACCGTCCAGTCGACCTCGAACACCGCGCTCGACTTGGCTCCGATGCTCAGCGGCGCCGGCGACGGGAGCGCCTGCCAGGCGCCGGGCGTCGTCGTGAACGGCAGCCACCCGACCCGGAGGGTCACCTGGCCGGCCGCCTTCGTCCCGGCGTTGCGCACCCGGATGCGGATCCGGTGCTTCTGCCCCTTCACCACGATGTTCGGCCCCGACGGGCCGTCGATGTCGATGTCGGGACTCTTCCAGTGGCCGTTGCCGCGCGCCGGGGTGATCTGCAGCTCGGCACGGTGCGCGCCGACGTATTCGACGCGCACCCGGACGTCGTCCGCCGGATCGGTCAGATTGGGCAGGAGCCGGGTCAGCCGGAAATCGTTCATCCTGTCGGGGTTCGTGACGTCGCTCTCCTCGTAGTCCCGGCCGGCGACCGCGAGGACGGGCCCGTCGCCGTCGACGTCGTTCGGCAGGAGCAGGATGAGCGGGCGCGCCATGTCCTCGGCGCTCGCCTGGAACACGTCGGTGCCCAGCACGGCGTTCCTCGGCAGCTGCTGGTCGCCGATCTGCCCCGGCTGTTCGCGCCGGTGCTCGAAGTAGTAGTTCCACCCGTCGCGCAGGCGGATCTCGATCCCGGCCTTCCGGCCGGCGCCGGGCCCGGTCCGCGACAGCGTTTCGACCGCCTGCAGCGTGATCTCGCGGGTCGCGGGGTTCTTGGAGAAGTCGCACACCTCGACCCATGACGGGTCGATCCAGCCGAGCCGCATGCGGTGCGGCAGCGACAGCTGAGGCATCGGGACGTCGGAGTGCATCATGTCCCAGTCGCCCATGTAGCGCTCGCCGATCTCGCCCGGATACCCCGGCCCCTGGTACAGGTCCGGCATGCCGAGCGTGTGCCCGAGCTCGTGGACGATCGTCGTGACGAACTCCTTCTCGGACCACGGCGCCGGGTGACCGGCCGAGATCGCCGCCGGCATGACCACCGCCGGCTTGCGGGTGAACGTGGTCGACCCGTCCGCGGGCTTCCAGTAGACCTGCGCGTCGCCGGCGTACGCCCACGTCCACTGCGCGCCCACCGTGGTGGGGCCGACCGTGACCGGATCGTCGGTTCCCGGCAGGATCGTGAAGACCACGGCGTCCGCGAACTCCATGACCGGCCGCGTCACTCCCCCGCCCAGGGGCAGCGGCGTGTCGCGGACGAAGGACGAGAACGTGCCGCCGAGCACGTCCCACGTGCCGGGCTTCGGGTCCCAGGACCCCCAGGAGTCGGCGGCATCGCCAGGGGCGAAGAGCTCGGTGAAGGTGTACGGCACGTCGATCGGCCCGATCACGGCGTCGGTCAGAAGACGGATGCGGGTGCCCTTCGGTCCGGACGCGCCCGCCGGTGTGTCGGCGTACGACACCTCGCGGAACCACCGGTCGGCGGAGTCGCCGGAGGTCGCGACGACGTGTTCGGTCAGCTCGTCACGGCGCCGGTCCGCCGCGCCGGCGGCGTTGACCGCCGCGGTCGAGTTCTTGCACCGCAGCACCGCGACGGCGATGCGGTATTCCTCGGGCGCGGGGTGGACGCGGATGTTCTGCGGCGACCCCGGTCCGCCACCCCAGCCCGGCTTCGCGTACACCTCGCGCTCGCCGCTGATGACCTGCGGCGGACCGGCCTCGTCGTCGGGCCAGCGGCCCAGTACGCGAAAGCGCCGCGTCGCGAGCACGTTCCCGGACGAGCGGTCGGTCGCGACGAGCGTCCGCTCGCCGGGCACGGGACCGGCGAGCACGCGGTGCTCGTACCGCTCGGCGTCCTCGGTGCCGGAGCGGGCGACCGAGACGCACTCCTCCTCCTCGTCGTCCGCGTCGTCCCAGAACCAGTCCACGTCGTCGGCGGCGATCCCGATGGAGGCGTAGTCGACGGTCATCGGCGCCCACCCGCCGGCCGCGAGGGGCTGCAGCGAGGCCTCGATCGAAAGGGTCTCGACGTCCGATCCCCAGTCCACGACCGTGACGCCGGCGCCGGACGCCGCGAACACCAGCGAGTGCCACCGCGCGACGGGCCCCGTGACCGGGGCGGGAAGCGCGACCTCCTCGGCGCCCTCCCCGCTCGCCCACGAAAGGCGGCGGATCACCCCCGCGTCGTCGACCGTCAGCGCCCCGCCGCCGAACGCCACGATCGAGACGACCGGATGCGGCAGGGGGACGGCGCCGAGAAGCGTGCCGTCCTGGAGCGAGCGGCGCTCCAGGCTCGCGCCGCCGCCGTCGTCGGGTGCCGCGAGCAGGAGCTCGTTCGCGGGCTCGTCGACGCACATCGCGACCGCCGCGGCGGCGGCAGGGGCGGCGACGAGGATCTCGGACGCCCCGATGCCGAGGCGGACGATCGCCCCGTCGTCGTCGAGAAGCAGGAGCGTCCCGTCGTCGAGCGCGGCGGCGGCGCGCAGACCGGTCGGATGTGTCGCCGACAACGCGGCGTCGGCGCGATCGGCCCGGTCCCGCGCGGCGACGTGGACCTCGCCTCCGGCCGTCACGATCCGCACGGAGACGCCGTCGACGCCGGGAAGGACGGCGACGGCGTCGGGCCATCCGGAGCCGAGGCCGGTATGGACCTCCCCGAGAAGGCGCCAGGTGCCGAGGCGCCCGTCGCCGGTGGCGAACCACACCGAGTTGCCGGGTTCGTCGAAGACGAGTCCCGTGATGACGGAGGAGGGAAGTGACGAAGTCTTCGAGATCACGATGGCTCCCGCACGAGAGGGGCTGCGCTGACCGAGCACCGGAACCGCCCCCCGGTCGTGTCAGACACTCCTCACGAGGCCCTCCGGATGAGACTCCTGGCGACGTCTCCGGCGGCGGCGAGGCAGTCCAGCCCCCTGGTCGTGCACGATCCCCCGATTGCCGCTGCCCTCTCTTGACATACGTTTCGCGAGCGGGGGCGTTACGAGGCCCCAGACGTGACCTGTCAGGCGGGCGGCGGCCAGGCGTCGCCCCAGACGACGTCGCGCGCCCCGCGGTAGGTCTCGCCCTGTCGCTTGGAGACCGCACGGTCGGCCAGCCCGTCCTCGGCCGTGCACAGGCGCAGCGTGACGAGTCCCTTGCGCTTGAGGGGATGGCGCAGGATCCGGCCCTCCGCGCGCGGCCACGGCCGGGCCGACACCGCGACGTAGGAGAACTTCTCGTCCTCGAAGCTCAGCGTGCCGTCCTTGACCCGCCGGTGCAGCGCGGTGCGGTTGAGGCGGACCGCGAAGTGACACCAGTCCCGGTCCGGGACGATCGGGCACTCGCCGTCGTGCGGACAGGGCGCGACCACGTGCAGGCCCAGCCCGGCCAGCAGCCGCCGGGCCGCCGCGATCCGGGCGTACCCGCCGGGCGTGCCGGGCTCGACGATCACCAGCATGCCGGCGGTGCGGGCCACGGATCCGACCACGTCATCCTGGACGGCGGGCGACAGCTCACCGAGCACGTAGGACATCGTGACCAGGTCGGCCGCGGGCGCGGGCACGCTCCGGTCGACGACCGCCTGCTGCCAGCGCGCCTCGCGTACGGCCGCCGCGGGCGCGCGACCGGCCAGCCGCCGGCCGAAGGCGATGGCGGAGGGGGACTGCTCCAGGACGGTCACCGTGCGCAGCGTCGGCCAGACCGCGCTCGCGGCCCACAGCGCGCTGCCCGTGCCGCCGCCCACGTCCACCTGGGTCTCCGGCGCGAAACCGGGAGCCAGCAGGGCGACCTGGCGCAGCGCGGCGCTCACGGCGCTGTAGGTCGCGGGCATGCGATACCCGGCGTACGCGGCGACCGCGACCTCCGAGCTCAGCGCCGGCACGCTCCGGTCGAAGCCCTCCCGGTACTGCCGGATGAGCGTCTGCACGCTCCGCGTCAGCTCGGCCATCGGGAATCGTCCGAGGGACTCCTCCAGCGCGCCGTCCAGGTCATCAGGCAGGGTGGACACGGCGTTCATGATGACACGCCGCTCACGCCGCTCTCGCCGCTCTCGCCGCCGAAGCGGCCGTCCGTACGGTCACCGTGCAGGAGGCGCCCTCGCGAGCGGCCAGTGCGCCGAACGTGAGCGTGAGCCGGGAGCCGGTCTCCGCGTGGTCCAGGAGCGGGTGCCCGCGCGCGACCGCGGCCACCGGGCGGTCCCACGTCACGGTCAGCCCGTCGAGCTCGCGCCGGGGATCGGCCACGGTCACCGTGGCCGTGCCGTCGCCGAGGTCGCGCACGAGGACCGCGCACGGATCGGACGCCGTCAGTCCTCCGGCGCGTCCGCCCGTCCAGAAGTTCACCGTGGTGACGCCCAGTGACGGGACCTCGACCCCCTGCTGCGCGGAGGTGTTGGCGAGCACCCGGGCCCGGCCGGGATCGGCGGCGCGGGCGGCGGTCGCGGTCCGGCTCGCCCCGGGCAGGAGGTGGTAGACGTAACCGGCCGCGTCCGGGTCGGCGCCGTGGTCCAGCCACAACGTGACGTAGCCCCGGGTGACCCCCGCGCCCGTGCGGTCCTCGCGCAGCGTGCGCAGGGACTGCCCGGCGGGCACGACGTAACCGCCGTGGCCCTCCAGGTGCGCCCACCCCGTGCCGAAGGTGAGCCGGGCGCCGGTCCTGCGGTTGTCCACGACGGTCTCGACCGGCACGCCGTCCCGGCAGGTGATGCCCGCGCCGAGGCAGACCACGGCGTCGTCGAGGAAGAACCACGACTTGAACGCCTCCAGCGTGCTCTCCAGGCCGAACAGGTGCTGACCCACGGCGGCGTACACGCCGTCGGTCGCGCCGCCCACCCACGCGGCCGGCGGGCGGGTGTCGCCCCACTCGCCGCCGGCGCCGTCGGGCAGGCGCCGGGTCGAGACCGTCGTGCCCGGCAGCCGGTACGGGTCGACAGTGGGCCAGAAGGCGTCGGAGTAGTGGTCGCCGTGCCCGCGCGCCCACCAGTAGAGCATCCCGGAGCCGGTGTGCCAGCCGCGCAGGTTCTCGCCGTTGCCGTACTCGTAGTGCGCGACGCGGGAGGAGGCCATGCTCAGCGCCGCGCACCACCCGGCGGCGCGGTGGACGGCGCGGGCGCTCATGGGGAACAGGCGGTGCCCGGCGGGCTCGGCGGCGGCCGGGACCGTCGCGTCGCGCAGCACCGCCGCGAGCCGCGCGTGGAACGCCAGGTCGCTCGCCTCGGCCGCCCGGAGCATGGGCTTGGCGGTGTCGCGCACGGCCCAGCCCTTGACCATGGCCCGCCATCGGGCCCGCTCGGCCTCCGGGGCGGTCTCGGCCAGCAGCAGGACCGCCGCGGCGATCTCCCTGCCCCTCCTGTGGTCGCCGAACGGCCGCCTGTCGACGCCGCGCCCGCGGACGAGGTCCATGCACGCGCCGTCGTGGACGAAGGGGGCGAACGCCCGGTCCACGGCGTCGAAGACGGTGCGCGCCGCCGGGTCGGCGATCTCCCACGGCGTGCCGCGCAGCACCGCGAACAGCGTCGCGAGGCCGGTCAGCAGCACTGCGCCGTACCCGCCCTGATAGGGGACGGACCCGTGCTGGACGAACGAGCCGTCCCGATAGAAGCCGTCACCCTCGGTGACGTAGGGGAACACCGGGGAGAGCGCGGCGGCCGCGAGCGCGGCACGGCCGGGGTCCGCGCCGGCGATCGCCCGCAGCAGCGTCACCGTGCACAGGTCGACCCGGTTCGCCCCGGTGCTGTTGCCCTCGTAGTCGTCCAGGCGGCTCTCCGGGACGAATCCGTCCACCGCCTCGCACAGCGCCGCGCCCTGCGCGCCCGTGAGGTGCGGCGCGGCGAGCACGGCGGCGTCGAGCAGCGCCCTGGGCGTGCCGATCTGCCAGTCCCACCAGTTGCCGGTCTGCTCGGCGTCCGCGGCGTACACATGCCGCACGTAGTGCGCGATGCCCGCGCCGACCGCCGTGCCGAGGCCCGGCTCCGCGGTCAGCCCGGTGCCGGGCAGCGCGTACGCGCGGGCCATGAACCGCAGCCGCGCCGGGGTGGCGTCGAGGGAGGGGAAGGGGAGGTCCGGCCAGAGGGATCTCGCGGTGGGCGCCATGGCGTCGCGGTGCCGGCGCGCCTGCGCGCCCAGCCGCGCCAGCCGGGTCCGGTACGGCTCCCGCGCGGGATCGAACGCGCCCGGGTGGCCGAGCGTGATCTCCCGCCAGCGGCGGCGCAGCAGGGCGAAGGCTCCGGCGTGGGTCTCCTCGCGGCTCTCCTTGGGGGGAGCGCACGCCGAGAGCAGCGCGGCGAGCCCGCTGAACTGGAGAAATAATCGCCGGGAAGGTCCTTTCACGCGTAGATTATCCGCGCGATCCGGCCCTTTCATCGATCTTCGGCACACCTCTTATGGGAGCGCTCCCAGTTGCCGTACCTTACGAGTGCCTTATCACCGGGAAAAGGAGCGCGTCGTGCGACGACTGTTACCCGCGGCCTGTCTGGCCCTGCTGCTGCCGCTGACGGCGGCCCCGGCGGCCTCCGCGTCTCCCGGGCCGGATCGCGGGCCGGGTCACGGGCCGGGTCACGGGCCGGGGACCTGCGCGAAGGGCGGCACGCTTTTCTGCGAGGACTTCCAGTCGCTGCCGGTCGGCGGCGCGGCCAGCCTCGGGTGGGGCGTCGACACCAAGCACGGCACGCTCACCGTCGAGCACGCCGAACGCGGGCAGAAGGTGCTGCACGTCCACACCGAGGGCAACGGGCGCGCGTTCCTCAAGGTGGACGACTTCGCCCCGCCCGGCAACGGCTTCTACGGCCGCGTCCGGCTGCGCGTCAAGGCGTTCCCCACCGCGCCCGACTGGGCCCACTACACGCTCATCGAGGCAACCGGCGCGGGCCCGGAGATCGTCCGGCCGCTCGGCGGCCAGTACGTCCCCACCCTGCGCAAGGACCTGTGGGGGGTCGGTGCGGACGGCGGCCCCACCGGCGACTGGACCGACTGGCGCGAGTCGGCCCCCTCCCGGGCCGGGGTGTGGCAGTGCGTCGAGTGGCGGATGGACCCCGCGGACAACAAGATCTCGGTCTGGTTCGACGGCGTGGCCCAGCCCGACCTCACCGTCTCCACCCGCAGCCACGGCGGCAACGACGTCGACTTCGTCTTCCCCCGCTTCGACACCGTCAAGATCGGCTGGCAGCTCTACCAGCCGAACCCCTCCCCGGCGGCGTACGACCTGTGGCTCGACGACATCGCCCTGAGCACCGGCCGCGTGGGCTGCGCCTGACGTCTCACGCGGTCTCGGCGCGGCTTCCCCGGGGGCCGGTCAGCAGGCGCAGCGAGCCGGCCACCAGACCGGTGACGAGCACCACGTGGACGACCAGATGGACGGCCATGAAGTACGCCGCGAAGATCGGCCCCCGCTGCCGCCGTACGAACCCGACCAGCTCCGGATCGGCGAGGACGAACCCGGCGACGAACACGCCGGGGACGGCCGGCAGCAGGGGGTGGAACAGCCCGAACGGCAGGCTCAGCAGCACCAGCCCCAGGCTCGCCAGGGCCAGGGCGCAGGAGAGGATGCCCCCCGGGCTGTTGGCGTGCTCCGGCTTGGCCGCGCCACGCCGGGTGGTGGTCAGCGCGAGCGGGATCAGCGGCAGGGCCCGCCGCCACTGCTCGGTCAGGATCGGCAGCAGGCGGCTGCCGTCGTCGTGGCGGCCGACGACCGTGTCGGTCAGCACGATCCGGCTGCGTACGGCGAGCCTGCTGCTGTATTCGACGTCCTCGCAGTCGCGCAGCCGCTCGTCGAGCCTGCCCGTGGCGAGCACCACGTCGCGGCGGATGGCGGCGAGGGCGAACACGACGCTGTTGACCTCGCCGAGGTGGCGGCGGCGCCAGTGCACGGCGTGCAGGATGCGGTACCACTCGACCGGTCCGTCGTCGATGAGCGGCACGGTGTCGTAGACCCCGTGGACGCAGCCGACCTCGGGGTCGTGCTCCAGCAGCTCCGTCGCGTTCGCGACGGCGTCGGGCCGCAGCGCGACGTCGGAGTCGAGGAAGAAGATCACCTCACCCGAGGTGGCGTCGATCCCGGCGTTCCTGGCGGCCGACACGCCCCGGTTCTCCGGCAGGCGGACGACCCGGCAGCCCAGTCGCTCGGCGATCTCCGCCGAGCCGTCGGTGCTCGCGTCGTCGACCACGACGATCTCGTCGGGCACGCGCGTCTGCGCCAGCACCGACTCCAGGCACAGCCGCAGCGTCCTGGCGGCGTTGTAGCAGGGCACGACGAGCGAGATCATCGCCTCGGCCCTTCGTCCGAGAGCACTTCCGCGTAGACGGCGAGCGTCTCCTCGGCGGCGCGGCTCCAGCTCAGTGTCTCCCGCACCAGCCGCTCGCCCCGCTCGGCGAGCGCCCGGCGCAGGTCCGCGTCCGTCATGACCTCGATCACCCCGCCGGCGATGTCGCCGGGGTCGGCCGCCCGCACGAACCGTACGGCGGGCTCCGCGGGGTCGCCGAGGAAGATCCGGGAGAAGCCGTCGCCCAGGACCACCGGCCGCGCCAGGGCCATCGCCTCGGTCGCCACCAGCCCGAACGGCTCGAAGAGCGATGGGAAGACGCAGGCGTCGGCCATCGCGTAGTACTCCAGCAGCGCCTGCCCCGACACCCAGCCGCCGGAGGTCAGCACCCGGTCGCCGAGCCCCGCCTCGGCCGTGATCCGCGCGACGCCGGCCTCGTCGCCTTCGCCCACGATCACCAGGCGCAGGTCCGGCACCGCCGCGCGGATGCGGGGCATGGCCTCGAGCAGCTGGTAGATCCCCTTCTGCCGTTCGATCCGCCCGACGAACAGCAGCACCCGGTCCCCCTCGGGGATGCCGAGCCGGGCGCGCAGGTCCGCCGCGCCGAGGCGCAGCTTGCCGGGGTCGAACCCGGGGTCGGCGACCACCCGCTCGTACGTGCCGCCCAGGCGGACGACGTCGATCGGCGAGCGGTCCCAGCCCGCCGTCAGCAGTTGCTCGCGCACTTCCGGGGTGGCGACCACGACCCGCCGGGAGATCCGCGCGAGCCACCTCTCCAGCGCGGCGAACAGGTTGAGCGGGTCGGCGATGCTGCGCTGCGGGGCGACGCCGTATTCGGTGGTGTGGACGTGGAACACGACCGGAAGGCGCAGCAGGTAGTGGCAGAGCAGGCCGCACAGGAAGTTCGTCGAGTCGTGGACGGCGACGAGGTCGGGCCGCCGATCGGGGCGCAGCCGCCGAAGGAGCAGGAAGTAGCGCCAGTTGCTCACCACGACGGTCAGCGCGAGCAGGAGGAACTCCACGCCGCGGGTGCGGTTGAGCCGCCTGCGGCGGGCGATCGTCCCGAGCAGCCGCCCGCGCGGGCGGTACACCGTGATGCCGCCGGTCCGTTCCCACACCGGCAGGCGGCCGTCGTTCACGGTGAGGACCGCCATCTCGTGGCGCCGGGACAGCTGCGGAGCGATCAGCTCGGCGTACCGGCCGAGCCCCGCCGTTATGTTGGGCGGGAACTGGTTGATGACGTGGGCGATCCTCACCCGCGTACCTCCGATGCGCCGGCCGGCCGGTAGAGCCGGGTGGAGACGGCCGTCACGACGGCCACCAGGACGAGATTGCTCAGGGCGAAGGCCACCAGGCCGCCGACCAGCCCCTGCCAGGCGATCAGCGCCGCCTGGCAGGCGAGCGCGAGCGGGGTCCCGGCCAGCAGGCAGCCGATGAGCACCCTGGCGCCCCGCACGCCGTCCATGGTCAGCGCCACCTGCTGGAGGTTGAAGACCGTGTGCGCGCCGATCCCGATCGCCGACAACGCCATCAGGCCGAGCGAGTACGGATACTCGCCCCCCACGAGCAGGAAGAACACCGTGCTCGCCGCGAACGCGAACACCGCGGTCGCCGCGAACACGGCCGGGGCGAGCCGGGCGATGCGCCGCATCACGGCGGGTTTGTCGGACGTCGCCAGCGTGGGCAGCAGCACCAGGCCGACGCCGTCGGTGAACACCACGCCGAGCAGCCGTTTGGGGAAGCCGTTGTACACGGAGTAGACCCCCACGTCGGCCCGGGGCGCCCAGTGGTTGAGGAAGATGACGTCGACCCCGAACACCACCGCCGTGAGCGCGCCGATGACGGTGACGTACGCGCCGTGCCGGTAGATCGAGCGGGCCAGCGCCCGCGACCAGGTCCGCGGCGCGACCTCGAACCCGGCGAAGGAGAGCAGGGCGAAGACCAGGTTGGTGCCGATCAGTGCGACCAGGTAGGGCTCGGCCTCCCGCAGGCCGAGGACCAGCAGGAAGAACGCGGCCCCGCCCAGGTAGGCGACCGCCACGGCGAGCTTGAGCCCGGCGACGAGGCGGAACCTCTTCAGCCCGCGCAGGAAACTCTCGGTGAGCTGGTTGAGCGTCATCGACAGCGCCAGCGCCAGCGCGAAGGCCAGCGTGCGGGCGTCCACGCCGAGCACGCCGGTCAGCAGCGGAGCGGCCAGCATCCCGGCGGCGAACACCGCCGCGCCCAGCACGAGCGTGCACAGCAGCGCCGTCGTCACCAGCTCCGTCCTCAGCCGGGCCGGCCGCACGGCGGACTCGGCCCGCGGCAGCTCCTGGAACATGACGGAGTTGAGGCTCATCAGCATGGCGACCGTGACGATCAGCGCGATCGACAGGACGACGGTGAAGTGGCCGAACGCCGCGGCGCCGACGCCCCTGGCGATGACGAGCGTGGTGGCGGCGGCCGTGCCGCTGGCCACGGTGCTCACCAGAGTGGGCCCCGCGGCCCAGCGGTGGGCGGCCAGGAGCCCGGCCGCCCGTTCCGTCAGCGCGCCCACCGCTGGTGTGCCCGCCGGGCGAACGCGAGGTCGTCGGCCGTGTTGACGCCGCGCGCCTCGTCGGGGTCGGTCACCGGCACCACCGTCAGCGGCCGGCCCCGCTCCCGCGACAGGTAGGGCAGGAACGGCAGGAAGTTGACCTCACCGGTGCGGGCGCCCGGGGCCGCCTCGTCGAGGTAGCGCGTCCACGCCTCGTGGAGCCCCTCCGTGCTCAGGCAGAACACGCCCACGTCGCTGAGCCCGCCGGGGCGGCACTCGTCGCCCTCCCGCGACTGGCGCACCCGCAGCAGCGTCCCGTCGTCGTCCAGTTCGTACTCCACGTACGGGTCGGGCATCGGCACCAGCGGGATCGTGAGCCCTTTCTCGTGCGCCTCGACGACACGGGCGGCCGTCACCGGGGACAGGCCCGCCTGGTCGCCCCAGACGACGAGGATCGTGCCGTAGTCCTCCCAGTGCGGGGCGGCGCCGAAGATCGCGCCGCCCATGCCGGTGGGCCTTTCCTGGACGCTCACCGAGACCGCGCCGCTCGCGATCTGCCCGGCCGCCAGCGCCCGGAACGGCCCCTCCCCCTCGGGGGACATCACGACGTGGATGTGCTCGGCGAGCGGCCGCAGCCGCTGGTGGAGCACGTGCCACACGGTGACGCCGTCGGCGATCTCCACCATGATCTTGGGAATGCCGAGGCCCAGGCGGATCCCCCGCCCGGCCGCCGGGATCACCGCGCACACGCGTTCAGCCGGCACCGCACACCTCCGGGTCCAGGAGAGACACGAGCTGTTCCAGGTCGCGCACCGCGACCGCCCCAGGAGCGGGCTCGGCGACGTGGACGTGCAGGGTCGGCAGGCCCGCGCCGACCGCCGACGCCACTCCGTGCGAGGAGTCCTCCAGGACCACCGCCGCGCCGGGGTCGAGGCCCCAGTGGTCGCACGCGTACGCGTAGAACGCGGGGTCGGGCTTGCTCGCCGGCACGTCGTCGCTGGTGAGCACGCCCCGGAAGTACGCGTCCAGCGCGCACGCCGCGAGCACCCGTTCTACCGAGGCCCGGCTGCCGCTGGTGACGAGGTAGGCGTCGCGCCCGCCCGCGGCCAGGCGGCCGAGCAGCCGCCGCGCGCCGGGGAACACGGCCACCGCGCCGGCCCGCTCGCGGTACAGCCGCTGCTTCAGCCCGGCCAGCCGGGCCGCCTCCCCGCTGTCGCCCAGCAGGCGCACCGCCACCTCGCGGGTGCTCGCGCCCGCGTGGTCGGCGTACCGGAAGGAGGCGAGGAGATCGGGCGCGACCTCGGCGATGGCCTGCCGGAAGGCCGCCTCGTGGGCGGGACAGGAGTCCACGAGCGTGCCGTCGAGGTCGAACAGCCAGACGCGCCGGGCGCACGCGTCCGTCAGGAGAGCCGTCATCGGACCCGCGCCAAGGCCGCCTCGTCCCTGATCGCGAGCAGGGCCTCGGCCGTGCGCTCCGCGTGGTGCACACCGGGACGCCCCGGGTGTTCCATGACGGCGGTCACCCAGCGGGCCCCCGCCCACTCGCCCCGGTCGAGGATCTCCTCCGGCACAGCGGGGGCGTCCGGGCCCGGCATGCGATGGCTGAGCACATGGGTCACCAGCCGCCGCTCGTTGCGGGGGTCGCCGAGGTGGGCCAGCGTGCGGTCCACGAGGTCGGGCGCGGTCAGCCCCCGGATGTCGTGGTCCTCGCGGGTGTTGACGACGAACACCTTGGCCGCCGCCCGGCTCCGCGCGACGGCGTCCGCCACGCCCGGCGTGAGATAGCTCGGCAGGAGCGAGGAGTGCGGGGTGCCCGGGCCGTAGACGACGAGGTCGGCGTCGCGGATCGCCTCGAGCGCCCGCGGGTTCGGCGTCACCTCGGCGCGTTCGCGGCCCAGGATCCGCCTGGTCCACTCGGGCGGCAGCGCCTCCAGCTCGACCCGCCGCCGCGCGCCGACCGGCTCGCGCAGCAGGAACAGGTCGGTGATCGTGCCCGGGTCCTGCGGCGCGACGATGTCGGCCTCGTCGGCCAGCAGACCGCCGTCCTTCCTGAGCGCGGCCAGGAAGGCGTTCTCCCCGTTGGTCACGTTGAGCAGCCGTACGGGCGAGCCGAACGTGCGGACGCACGCGTCGACGGCGGCGTTGAAGTCCCGGCCGAGCCGCAGGTAGGCCCCGGCGAACACGAGGTTGCCGAGTGCGCAGTCGGCGAGGTCGAGCCCGTACGGCTGGGCCGCGAGCCGCCGGGCGAACACGCGAAGGTCCGCCGTGAGGGCCTCGCGGGCCGCCTCGGGCAGCGCGGCGAACGCGCCGCGCCGTCCGGCGATCGCCTCGACGACCTCGGTGAGCCCCGCGGGCGTGGTCCCGTTCGGCAGGCGGTGGTCGAGTACGGTCGCCAGCGCGGCCTGCGCCGGGTCGGCGGGATCGAGGTGGAGCAGGAGG
Source organism: Microbispora sp. NPDC049633 (assembly GCF_040675265.1). Taxonomy (NCBI): domain Bacteria; kingdom Bacillati; phylum Actinomycetota; class Actinomycetes; order Streptosporangiales; family Streptosporangiaceae; genus Microbispora; species Microbispora sp. NPDC049633. The sequence goes on along the minus strand of NZ_JBFAOO010000043.1, from coordinate 26,375 downwards.
TTCTTGCGGAAGTCCGACGGCCCGAGCATCCCCGGCAGGTAGCGGCGCAGCGCGCCGGTGGACAGGCCGTTGTCGTAGCCGTTGACGACCAGCGACAGGCCGACGCCCGGGGTGCCCAGCATGCCCCTCGCGATGCTGGCCGCCCCGCGGCCGCCGCTGAACATCGTCACCGCGACGGTCATCGGGCCTCCTCGGCGCCCGCCGCGACCGGCTCCGGCACCTCCGGCGCCTGCGACACCTGGGGCACCTCGGGCACGGTCCGGCGCAGGACGCCCCGGCGCAGCAGCCAGTGGCGCAGGCCGAGGTAGGCGACGAACAGGGCCCGGTCGCGGGCGCCGCGCCAGTATCGCCAGCCGCGGCTGCCGCCGCCGCGTTCCCGGTGCTCGATGGGCACCTCCACCCATTCGTGCCCGAGCTCGGCGACCCGCGCGGTGATCTCGGTCGAGCAGTTCATCCCGCCGGACTCCAGCGGCAGCGCGCGGAAGAGCGGGCCGTACACCACCTTGAAGATCGAGTTGAAGTCGCGGTAGCGCGTCCCGTGCAGCAGGTTGCTGACCGCGCCGCTGGCCGCCGATCCCCAGCGGTACGCCAGGCCGTCGGCCTTCCTGATCCGGGCCCCGGAGAACGCGAGCGCCTCCCCGGCCCGGACGCGCGGCAGGACGCGGTCGAGGTTGGCGATCGGGAACTGGCCGTCGGAGTCCAGCAGCACGACCCAGTCGAGCCGGGTGTGGGCGATCGCGGCGGCGATGGCCGCGCCCGCGCCCCGGTTGCGTTCGAACGTGACCACGACGAGCCGCGGGCACCGCGCCCGCAGCGCGGCCAGGATCTCTCCGGTCCCGTCACCGCTCCCGTCGTCGCAGACGACGATCTCCCAGTCGCCCACGGCCGGGTTGCCGTCCAGGTAGTCCTGCCACTCGTCCACCACCGCCGCGATGGTTTCCGCCTCGTTGTACGCGGGCGCGGCCACGGAGATGTTCACGGCACCGCTCACGGGTCACCTGCCACCAGCAGGCGGCCGATCCAGCGGTCCAGGGGGAGCAGGTTGACCCCGACGATGATCGGGACGTGCGCGAGCGCGAACACGATCGTCGCGCCGAACGAGATAGGCCCCCCGGTGAACAGGTTGATGTGCGGCGCGTCGATGACCTCGGGGATCTCGACCGGATTGACGACGAACCACATGAGGTCGAGGAAGCCCGAGAACACGATGAGGATCCCGCTCGCCATGATCTTCAGGGAGCGGCCCGGGGTGCCTCCGCCGATGCGGTAGGCGGCGGCGACCGTGAGCACGATGCCCGGATAGAGCAGCAGGTAGAGGTGCGTGTAGAAGCTGTCGCCCTGGGCTCGCGCGCCGTCGCCGTAGTAGAACCAGCTGATCCGCGGGATGAGATAGCCGGTGAAGAAGACGAACGGGACGTAGAGCAGCCAGTTCAGCCGGGGCGACACCCAGGGAAAGACCGCGATCGCCACGCACAGGCAGGCGAAGGCGACCAGCTTGGCCACCAGTTCCCAGGGCGAGCCGATCTCCCTGGCGTGCGGCGTGGCCAGCCACACGAAGGCGAAGCCGGCCGCCCCGACCACCAGGGCCATCCACCACAGGTGGGGCGCCCAGGGGCGGGAGCCGGCGCGGACCATGTCTGCCGAAACATTTCCGTCGATCTGCGGCCCGGACGGAGGACTTTTGCCGAATGCCGTCATGAAGACGCGGCACCTTCCTTCCAACGTGCCCCTTGGGCAGGCGTGCCGGATGGCGCTGCGGAGATAGCAGCCGATGGCGCGGGAGCGCTCCCACGCATTATGTCATCTGCATCCGGAATTGCGTCCGCAATATCAGATATTGACCACCAGATGCCGATATTTACGCTATATGCGCTGGTCAGCTAGGGTCCGGAGCGGAGAGATGGTACTCATGAGTAATTGAATATCGCGCTATTCCCGGCGTTACGGTCGCTGTCAATCCTGTTTGCGGCCGAGTGTCAATTTTGGACCGGTCCTTTCGGGTTCGACCTGAATCGACCCGGCCTTCAACCGGAAATGACTTCCCGGGCCAGCCGGCCCAGGAGGACGTCCAGCTTCTGGACCCGGCCCGTCATCGGGGTCGTGCCGTCCCACCACCCGATCGCGGCGATCTCGGCGTTGGGCACGAACCCGCCATGCGGTCCCGCCGCGCGCAGGGCGTACACGGCGGCGTACTCCGCGCGCCGCTCGGGCCCCAGCACGAACCGCGCGTACCCCGCGAACGCGAGGTCCTCGGCCACCAGCCCGGACTCCTCGCGCAGTTCCCGTACGGCCGCCTGCCGGGGCGTCTCGCCGGGATCGATCAGGCCGCCCGGCAACTCCCAGCACTGCCGGTAGCGGTTGAAGACGAGGAGCAGCCGGTCCAGGTGCGCGTGCCGGTGCCAGGCGGCGACCAGCGCGACCGGCGTCGGGGCGTCGGAGAACATCGCCCGCTCCGCCACCCGGTGGAACGCGGTCAGCTCGTTTCCCGCCTCGTCCGCCGCCATCGCGTCGGTCACGGCCACTCCTCAGGTCCGGAGAGAGCGCCCTCAGCCGAAGAAGGCGGCCAGTCCTATTGTCTGCAGCATGACCGAGACGCCCTCGACGGTCGAGCCCCTGAATGTTTCATGAAATCTTGTCGCCACCCCGTGAACCGGTTAATTTGTTTGGTCACCTGACGAACTAACCGCGTCGAGGAACCTTTCCCGGAAGGATCGCACCAATGAGCCAACCCCCCGGCGGCCCCCTGACCAGCCGCCGCGGATTCCTCGGGATCGTCGGCGCGGGCGCGCTCGCCGCCGCCGGCCTCACCGGCTGCGCGGCCAAGAAGGAGCTGCCCAAGGGCACCGCCGTCGCCGCCGACAAGCTCAAGGGCCTCGTGCCCACCCGTGTGCCGTTCCAGGTGCCGGGCCTGTCGCCCGACCTGCCGGGCGCCGAATTCGTCGAACCCGGCTTCCTGTCCAGGCCGGGCACGATGGTCCAGGCCGTCACCGCCAAGCCGATCACCAGCGGCACGGAGGTGAGGGTGATGACCCCGCTGTGGGGCACCGTTCCCCCCGGCCTCGGCGAGAACTCCTACTTCGACGCCGTCAACGAGCGGCTCGGCGGGGTCGTCCGGTTCAACATCTCGGACGGCAACACCTACGTCGACAAACTGAACACCCTCCTCGCCAGCGGCGACGTGCCCGACATGATCCAGATTCCGGGCTGGAACCTGATCACCATCGCCCATTTCACCGAGGCGGCCAACAAGCTCTTCGCCGACCTGTCGCCCTATCTGGCGGGCGACAAGGCCAAGGAGTTCCCGCTGCTGGCCAACTACGACACCGCCGCCTGGTCGTACGGCGTGTTCGGCGGCGTCCTGCAGGGCATCCCGTGGCAGAACGCGCCCTACCCGTTCGCCACGGTCGTCCGCCAGGACATCCTCGACGAATTCGGCCTGCCCCGCCCCAAGAGCGCCGACGACCTGCTCACGCTGGGCAAGGAACTGACCGACCCGAAGAAGAAGCGCTGGGCGTTCGGCGGCATGGACCAGGAGATCCAGCGGGCGTTCGGCGCCCCGCGCGAGTGGCGCAAGCAGCCCGACGGCACGCTGATCTACAAGTACGAGACGCCCGAGTGGCTGCAGTCCATCGAGTTCGTGACAAAGCTGTTCGAGGCCGGGTACGTCCACCCGGACGTGGTGGCCAACCGGTTCGCCGACCACAAGGAGCCCTTCGGCAGCGGGCAGCTCGTCATGTACAAGGACGGCATCGGCACGATCCACGAGCTGTTCGGCCGGTTCCTGCCCACCAACCCGAAGTTCGACGTGCGGGCGGTGGACCCCTACCCGGCCCACCCGGGCGGCAAGGTCATCGTGTGGCGCAACGAGCCCGCCAGCATGTTCTGCTTCATCAAGAAGGGCCTCGGTGACGCCCGCACCCGCGAGCTGATCGGCATCGCCAACTGGTGCTCCGCGCCGTACGGCACCCAGGAGTTCGACCTGGTCAACAACGGCGTCGAGGGCAAGCACTTCACCCTGAAGGACGGGCAGGTCCAGCAGACCGCGCTCGGCCGCAAGGAGTTCGCCCCGACGTACATGTTCCTGTCCGGACGGCCCGGCGCGATCACCGAGAACCAGTACCCCGGCTACGTCGAGGCGTACCACGGCTGGCAGACCACGGCCTCGAAGTACCTGGAGAACGACCCGTTCGTCGGCATCCGGGTCGAGGTGCCTTCCAAGATGGCCGGCCTTGTCCAGCCGACCGAGGACAAGATGAACGAGATCTTCCGCGGCAAGCGGCCGGTCTCCGAGTGGGCCCAGATCCTCAAGGACTGGCAGGAGCAGGGCGGCAACGAGGCCCGCGAGTTCTACATGAAGGTCGCCAGGGAGAACGGCCGCCTGTGAGCGCCGACGCGGACACGAGGAGTGTGACGGAGGTCCGGCCCGGGGCGACCCAGGCCGGGCCGGCCGTCGCACGACGGGGCGCCTTCAGGGACCGGCTGCGCCGGGACTGGCCGCTGCTGGTCATGGCCACGCCGATGCTGGTGCTGGTCACCGGCTTCTGGTGGATCCCGGCGCTGGGGAACGTCATCGCGTTCCAGGACTACAACCCGTTCAGCGGCGGCATCCTGGGCAGCCCGATCATCGGTTTCACCAACTTCGCCCAGCTGTTCGGCGACCCGCAGTTCATCCGTGCGGTGGTGAACACGCTGGGCATCACCGCGTTCCAGCTCGTCTTCTACTTCCCGGTGCCGATCGCGCTCGCGCTGCTGCTCAACAGCGTGGTCTCCGGGCGGCTGCGGGCCCTCATCCAGGGCATCGTCTACCTGCCCCACTTCTTCTCGTGGGTGCTGGTGGTCGCGATCTTCCAGCAGATGTTCGGCGGCGCCGGGCTGCTCGCGCAGATCCTGCGCGACCACGGGCACGCCGGGGTCGACTGGATGACGAACTCCGACACGTTCATCCTGCTGGTCACGGCGGAGACGGTCTGGAAGGACGCCGGCTGGGGCACGATCGTGTTCCTCGCCGCGCTCAGCACGATCGACCCCAACCTGTACGAGGCCGCCGCGGTCGACGGGGCCCGCCGGTGGCGCCGGATGTGGCACATCACGCTGCCGGGGCTGCGGCCGGTCATCGTGCTGCTGCTGATCCTGCGGCTCGGCGACGCGCTCAACGTCGGCTTCGAGCAGTTCATGCTGCAGCGCAGCGCGGTCGGCAGCAAGGCGTCGGAGGTCTTCGACACCTTCGTCTACTGGTCCGGCCTGCGCACGGGAGACCTGGGGTACGGCGCGGCGGCCGGCCTGTTCAAGGGCTTGGTCGGGCTGGTGCTCATCCTGGCGGCCAACCGGGTGGCGCACGCCCTGGGCGAGCGGGGGGTGTATTCGCGATCATGAGCAGGAAGAAGGTGTCCGGGCTCGCGCCCTGGGAGGAACCGGGCTCGCTCGCGGGCCGGATCGGCAAGGGCGGCGCGCTGGCGCTCATCGTGCTCGCCGTGCTGCTGCCGCTCTACACGATCGTGCTGACCAGCCTGTCGTCGGCCGAGACGGTGAACCGGGTGGGCGGCCTGGTGCTGGTGCCGGACGGCATAACGCTCGACGCGTACCGCCAGATCTTCTCCGACAGCGTCGTCAGCCGCGCGGTGCTGGTCAGCACCGGCGTCACCGTCGTGGGCACGGCGGTCAGCCTCGGCGTCAGCATCCTCGGGGCGTACGCGCTGTCCCGGCCGGGGTCGCTGTTCCACCGGCCGATCCTGTTCTGCGTCCTGCTGATGTTCGTGTTCTTCCCCGGGCTGATCCCGACCTACCTGATGGTCGCCTCGCTCGGGCTGAAGGACACGTACTGGTCGCTGATCCTGCCGTCGGCGGTGTCGGCGTTCAACATCGTCGTGCTGCGTGCGTTCTTCATGAACATCCCGCACGAACTGCTCGACAGCGCCCGCATCGACGGCGCCGGGGAGTTCCGCATCCTGTGGCGGATTGTGCTGCCGCTGTCGAAGGCGGTCACGGCGGTAATCGGCCTGTTCTACGCGGTCGGCTACTGGAACGCGTGGTTCAACGCGACGCTGTTCATGGACGACACCCGCAAGTGGCCACTCGCGCTGATCCTGCGGCAGTACGTCGTGGACTCCAACCCCCTGCCGACGGCCACCGTGGGCGTCAGCGGCTTCGGGCACGTCGCGCCCCCCACGCTGGCCATCAAGATGGCCATCGTCGCCATCGCCGTGCTGCCCGCCCTCCTCATCTACCCGTTCGTGCAGCGCCACTTCACCAAGGGCGTGATCATCGGCGCCATCAAGGGCTGAGCCCTTCCTCCGACCGACGCCCCGCCGCGCCTCCCACCGGCGGGGCGTCGCCACGCTCCGGTCGGTGATCCGCCGGCCGGGCGGTGCTCTGCCGGACGGTGAGGGTGGTGGCCAGTTCGAGACCGACCTGCGGCGTCGGCTCGCCGCGCCCCAGGGCGAGCGCCAGTTCGGTGGCGGCCGCCGCCATCTCGGCGAGCGGCTGATGGACGGTGGTCAACGGCGGATCGACCAGGGCGGCCACGGGCAGGTCGTCGAAGCCGACCACGCTCAGGTCCGCCGGAATCCGCAGTCCCAGCTCCCGCGCGGCCTCGTAGACGCCGAGCGCCTGCAGGTCGTTGCAGGCGAAGACCGCCGTGGGAGGGTCCGCGCGATCCAGCAGGGCGAGCGCGGCCGTCCGGCCGTCCTGCCTGGTGAGGTCGGCACGCACCACGAGGCCCGGGTCCATCGCGAGGCCGGCGGCCTCCAGGGCGGAGCGGTAGCCGTCCAGCCTGGCCCGGCAGCACAGGACCCCGTCCGGGCCGGAGATCATCGCGATGCGGCGGTGGCCCAGCCCGATCAGGTGCCGGGTGGCGGACCTGCCGCCCGCCCAGTTCGTCGCGCCGACGAAGGGGACGCCGTCCGGCAGTTCGGTCGTGGGGTCGAAGACCACGAAGGGGATGTCGTTGGCGCGTAGCCGGTCGCGCTGCTCCTCCGACAACTGGGCCACGGTCACGACGCAGGCGGGGCGACGGGCCAGCGTGTCGTCGATCGGGTGGTCCCCCGTGTCACGTCGCGGACCGAACTCCGTCAGCACGACCCCTACGCGGTGATCGCGAGCCACCCGCTCGACCCCACGGATGATCTCGATCCCCCACAGGTCCTCCAGCTCGCCGAAGACGAGTTCCAGCAGGTTCCTGCGGTTGCTCTTGCGGTAGCCGTACTCGTGGATGAGCGCCTCGACGCGGGCGCGGGTGTCCGCCGACACGCCGGAACGGCCGTTGACGACCTTGGACACCGTGGGGATCGACACCCCGGCGGTCTCGGCGATGTAGGAGATGGTCACGGGCCGTGCGGGATCGCCTTTCGGACGTTCCCGGTCGGCAACGGGTCCGTCCGGCCCGGCATACGACAACTCGGCCCCTCTCTCGTCGCCGGCCCGGCGCCGCGTCCTGCCGTGCCGTCCCGCCCCGTCGAACGTCGCGGGCCCGCTCACGGCGAAAGGATAACCCGTGGGCCGCACCGGGCGCCCGTGTGTGCGCCCGCCGAGGACAGTGAAAGTTTCAGCCTCATCTTCCGGAAGTTTCCACCAAATTATCGCCGTCATCGGGCATCTGCGTGCACGCCCGATCGGGGCCGATGCGCGGGATAGTGGCCCTCGGCACATCGCGCTGTTATGTTTCCGGCGAATTGTCAGAAAGTTTTCCAGCGAATGAGCCGACTTATTTCGTAGTCGAGATCGGCCGGCGCAGTCCACGGCAGATGCGCACAAGGGAGAGCAACGGTGAATCTGCACAGGTTACGAAGAGCCCGGCTGCGGGCCGGCGCGGTCGCCGGTGTCGTGGTCGCGCTGCTGGTGGCGGGCATTCTGACGGCCGTGGGCGCCCAGGCGGCGGCCGGCTGCCGCGTGGCGTACACCGTCTCGTCCCAATGGCCGGGCGGATTCACCGCCGACGTCAACGTGACCAACCTCGGCGACCCGGTCAGCGGCTGGCGCCTGACCTGGGCGTTCCCGTCGGGCCAGCGCGTGACCCAGGCGTGGAACAGCACGATCACCTCGTCGGGCGCGCAGGTCACCGCCGTCAACGAAAGCTGGAACGCGGCCATCGCGACCAACGCGACGGTCTCCTTCGGCTTCAACGGGTCGTGGTCGGGCGCCAACACCGCGCCGGCCACGTTCGCGCTCAACGGCGTCACGTGCACCGGGAACGCCGGGCCCTCGCCGTCGGCCAGTCCGTCGCGGTCCCCCAGCCCTTCACCGTCGGCCAGTCCGTCGCGATCCCCCTCGCCGTCCCCCTCGCCGTCTCCCTCGCCCAGCCCGTCGCCGTCCCCCTCGCCGTCGGCGTCTCCGCAGCCGGGCGACGCGATGGCCAGGGTGGCTGCCATGCAGCCCGGCTGGAACCTGGGCAACACGTTCGACGCGATCCCCGACGAGACGGCGTGGGGCAACCCGCTGACGACCCGGGCGATGCTGCACTATGTGCGATCGCAGGGGTACAACAGCATCCGGATCCCGGTGACCTGGAGCAACCACCACGGCCCGGCGCCGGACTACGCGATCGACTCCGCCTGGCTCAACCGCGTCCGCGAGGTGGTCGATTGGTCCCTGGCCGAGGGCTTCTACGTGATGATCAACCTGCATCACGACTCCTGGCAGTGGATCAACGGGTACCCCGGCGACCGCACGACCGTGATGAACCGATACACCGCGCTGTGGCGGCAGCTCGCCGGCACGTTCCGTGACCACTCCCAGAAGCTGGTGTTCGAGAGCATCAACGAGCCGCAGTTCACCGGCACCTCCGACGACGCCGCGAGCGATCAGGTGCTGGGCGAGCTCAACACCGCGTTCGTCCGGCTTGTGCGCGCGTCCGGCGGCGGCAACGCCACCCGGCTGCTCGTGCTGCCCACCCTGCACACCAGCTCCGAGCAGGCCCGGCTGGACGCGCTGACGGGCACCTTCAACCAGCTGCACGACCCCAACCTCGCCGCGACGGTGCACTTCTACGGCTGGTGGCCGTTCAGCGCCAACATCGCCGGCGGCACCCGCTACGACAGCAATGTCGAAAGTGACCTGGTCAGCGGCTTCGACCGGGTGTACGACACGTTCGTGTCCCGCGGCATCCCCGTGATCGTCGGAGAGTGGGCGCTGCTCGCTTACGACTACACCCGGCCCGGCATCATCGAACGCGGCGAGTTCCTGAAGTTCATCGAGGCCGTCGGCTACAACGCCCGCATCCGCAAGCTCACCACGATGCTCTGGGACGCGGGTTCGTTCCTGGAACGCAACGAGCTGCGATGGCGGGACCAGGGCATTTACGACGCGATGAAGGCCAGTTGGACCACGCGATCCGGCACGGCCTCCTCCGATCAGGTGTATCTCCCACGCAGCGGCGCGATCACCGCCAGGACGCTCACGCTCAACCTCAACGGCACCTCGTTCCAGGGCCTGCGACAGGGCAGCACCAATCTCGCCAACGGCGCGGACTACACCGTGTCCGGCAACACGCTGACCCTCACCGCGGCGGCCCTCACCCGGCTGGCCGGCAACCGGGCCTACGGCGTGAACGCCACCATCGAGGCCCGCTTCTCCCAGGGCGCGCCCTGGCAGATCAGCGTCATCACCTCCGACCCGCCCACCCAGGCCGCCGCCACCGGCACGACCTCCTCGTTCTCCATCCCCACCCAATTCCGCGGTGACCAGCTCGCCACGATGGAGGCCAAGTACGCCGACGGCAGCCCCGCGGGACCGGCCAACTGGACCTCGTACAAGGAGTTCTGGGCGTCCTTCCAGCCCGACTACACCGCGAACACCGTCATCCTGAAACCCGAGTTCTTCGCCGAGGTCAACGACGGCCGCGTCACCCTCACCTTCCACTTCTGGAGCGGAGCGAAGATCACCTACTACATCACCAAGTCCGGCACCACGGTGACCGGCAGCACCACCTGACGGGCGATATAGAGGTGTCGCGGCCGCACCGGCCGCGGCACCCGCCGCCGTCAGCGGCGGGTCCCGGGGGTGGTGACGGTGAGGCGGCGGGCGGCGGCGCCGGCCAGGACGGCTTCGACGCCCTCGGGGGACCAGGTCAGGCGCTCGACGACGACTCCGCGCCGGGCGCGCAGGCCGCGCACCTCGCCGGACGGCCAGGGGCAGGCCGGGAGCAGGTCGAGGCGGTCGCCCTCCGACCGGACGAGCATCGCGGCGACCAGCGCGGGGACCCCGCCGCACACGTCCACGTTGAAGATGGCGTCGCGGTTGTGGGTGGAGACCATGTTGGCCCGCCAGTAACGCGTGACCAGCAGGTCGAGGGCCTGCGAGGCCTCCGCCGCCATGCCGAGGTTCGCGGCGGCCAGGCCCAGCTGGACCAGCCCGAACGCCATCTCGTCCGAGTCCGCCCCGCGCCACCACTCCAGCCGCCGGCGTACGGCCTCGGCCCCCGCGGCGCGCAGGGCCGGGTCGGCGGCCTCGCCGGTGTCGTACCAGAACGGATAGAGGTGCGAGGCGTGCCGGTGGGCGTGGTTGTCCTCCAGCGTGAGACCGGGCGGCGGCGCCCACTCCGACAGCTCGCCCGTGGGCGCGATCCGGTACGCCGGCAGGCGGTCGCGCAGGGCCTGCCACCGGCGCGCGCCTGGCGACGACTCCCCGTGCGCCCGGACGAGGTTGCGCAGCAGGTCGCGTACGGCGGCGAGGTCCATCGTGGCGTTGACGCACGCCTGGGCGTCGCCGCCGGAAGGGGCGTTCTCCGGCGAGTAGGACGGCGCGAAGTTCCCCTGCTCGTCCAGGAAGTCCTCGTAGAACTCGGCCGCCTCGGTCATGAACGGCAGCGCCCGCTCCCGGAGGAAACCGAGGTCGCCCGTGTGGTCGTAGTAGTCGTAGTAGAGCCGCGACAGCCAGGCCGCGCCCGCCGTCCAGAAGGTCAGGCACCACGTGGGATGGAAGTGGTTGTGCCTGCCGTGGGTCGACACGTGGGCCGGCACGAGGATCCCCCGGCAGCCGTACAGCCTGCGGGCGTTGTCCCGGAAGTCGGGCAGGAGGCCTTCGAGCAGGTCGAAGACCGGGAGCAGGAGCTCGGGCGTGCCGGTGGCGAGCAGCCCGGCGACCGCCGCCTGCAGATTGCCGTCGAGGGTGTAGCCGGACTGCCACGGCGGCCGGAACGTCCCGCTCCACACGCCCTGCAGGGTCGGCGGCAGCTCCCCCACGCTGGAGACGATCGCGTACCTGGCCGCCGCGAAGACGGCCTCGACCAGCTCGGGCCCGCCGCGCGCGAGCAGGTCCTCGCTCCCGGGGCGCGCGTCGCGACCGCCGAGGCGGAGCCGTACGCGGCCGGACAGGTCGCCGTGGATCGCGGCGTGGTCCCGCAGGAGCCGGGCCGCGTCGGGGACGATCCGGTCCAGCGGGCACGGCTCGGCCGGGGCGGGGTGGACGACGGTCCGGGCGAGGATCGTGACCTCCCGCGCGCCGTGCGCCTCCAGCACACCGCCGCCCGCCCGCAGGCGGCCGCCCCGCGTGTGGACACGGCACTCGACGGTGTATCCCGTGACGGCCCCCTGCCCCTGAACCCCCTGCCCCCGAATCCCATGCCGGGAGAACTCGCCGGTCAACTGCAGCCGGTCAGGGGCGACCAGCGTCGCGTACGTGACCGGAGCCGGGGGCTCCCCGGCGACCGGCGCGAGCGCGAGGGTCCCCGAGACGTCGCCCAGCAGGCGGATCACCACGACGTCGCGGGCGCGGGAGACGAACACCTCCTGCCTGAGGACCCCGGGCCATTCCTGGGTCACCAGGCCGGTCGTGAAGTCGCAGCTCCGCGCGTAGCCCTCCGGCGCCGTCCCGTGCGTGTAGGTCAGGGTCCCCGCGCCGATCAGCGGGTCGACCAAGCGCAGGTCCGCGTAGCCGGGATCCTGCTCGACGGCCACCTCCATCACCCGGTCGGCCGCCCGCCGGAACTTTCCCGCGTGGAGCAGCGCGCGCAGCTCCGGCAGTATCCGGGCGGTCTCCGGCGGGTCGATCGGCGGCAGCGTGGGCAGGAACAGCCGCTCGTGCGACAGCGTGACCCTCATCTCGGGTCCCGCCCCGTAGACGAGGGCGCCCTGCCGGCCGTTCCCGCTGATCAGCGCGTGCTCCCAGTCGCCTGTACGGCTGTGCGAGACGAAACCGTTGACTCCTTGATCCACCCGAATTAGTTTGGCCTCCAGCCCAAAAAAGGACAAATGCATGCCGCTCTGGTACGGCGGGGACTACAACCCGGAGCAGTGGCCCGAGGAGGTCTGGGCCGAGGACATCGCGCTCATGCGCCGGGCCGGGGTCACCCTCGTGACCGTGGGCGTCTTCTCCTGGGCGCGGCTGGAGCCGTCCGCGGGCCGCTACGACTTCGGCTGGCTCGACCGGGTGCTCGGCCTGCTCGCCGACGGCGGGATCCGGGTGGACCTCGCCGTCCCGACCGCCTCACCCCCGCCCTGGTTCTCCCTGGCGCACCCCGACGCCCTGACCGTCACCCGGGACGGCGTACGGCTCACGCACGGCAGCCGCGACACCTACTGCGTGAGCGCCCCTGCCTACCGCGAGGCGTCGCTGCGGATCACCCGCGCACTCGCCGAGCGCTACCGCGACCACCCCGCTCTGGCGCTGTGGCACGTGCACAACGAGTACGGCACGCCCTGCCACTGCGACCACGCCGCGGCGGCGTTCCGCGCCTGGCTGCGGGAGCGGTACGGCGACCTCGACGCGCTCAACGACGCGTGGACGACGGCGTTCTGGGGGCAGCACTACTCGGACTGGGCGCAGATCACCCCGCCCCGGGCGACGCAGTATCTCCATAACCCCGCGCAGGCGCTCGACTTCCGCAGGTTCGTCTCCGACGAGATGCTCGCCCACTTCCGCGAGCAGCGCGACCTGCTGCGCGGCCTGACCCCGGGGGTGCCCGTCACCACCAACTACATGCTGGCCGGCTGGGCCTCGGTCGACCACTGGAAGTGGTCGACCGAGGTCGACCTCGTCGCCGTCGACCACTATCCCGCGGGCCAGGGCATGGCGGCGGCCGAGCAGAGCGCGTTCGCCGCCGATCTGGCCAGGTCGTGGGCGGGCGGGCGGCCCTGGCTGCTCATGGAGCAGGCCACGGGGTACGTGACGGGCCCCCGCATGGCGGCCAAGGAGCCCGGGGAGATCGCCAGGCACAGCCTGCAGCACGTCGCCCGCGGCTCGAAGGGCGCGCTGTTCTTCCAGTGGCGGGCCTCCCGCGGCGGCGCCGAGCAGTGGCACCCGGGCATGGTCCCGCACGCGGGCCCGGACTCACGCGTCTTCCGTGAGGTCTGCGCCCTGGGCGAGGCGCTGCGGCGGATCCCCGCGCCCCCCGGCGGGCCCCTCGTCGAAGCGGAGGCCGCGATCCTGTGGGACGAGGAGGCGTGGTGGGCCGTCCAGGGACCCGGCCAGCCGTCCGCCGAGATCGACTACCTCGCGGCCGTCGAGCAGGCCCACCGGGTGCTGTGGCGGCAGGGCGTGACCGCCTGCTTCGCCCATCCGTCGCACGATCTGTCGGCGTACCGGGCCGTCCTCGTGCCGAGCCTCTACCTCGTCTCCGACGAAGCCGCCGGCAACCTCGCGGCGTACGTCGAGGACGGCGGCACGCTCGTCGTGTCGTACTTCAGCGGGATCGCCGACGAGCACACCCGGGTGCGGACGGGCGGCTACCCGGGGGCGTTGCGTGAAGTCCTGGGCGTCCGCGTGGAGGAGTTCCGCCCGCTCGCCGGGCCGGTGGAGCTGCCGGGACTCGGCCGCGCGACCGCCTGGAGCGAGGTCGTCCACCTGGCCGGGGCCGAGGCGGTCGCCCGCTACCCCGGCGGCGGGCCCGCGGTCACCCGCCACCGCTTCGGCGGCGGCGCGGCCTGGTACGTCTCGACGCGGCTCGACGACTCCGGTTACGCCCGGCTGCTGGCCGCCGCCGGTCTGGCGGGGAGCGGCGTCCCCGGCGTCGAGATCGTGCGGCGGCGCGACCAGGTCTTCGCCCTCAACCACACGGGGGACGAGCAGCCCGTGCCGGTCCACGGCACCGATCTGATCACCGGCGGGCCCGTCGCCGGCGTCCTGCGCCCCGGACAGTGCGTCGTGGTGCGGAGCGCGCGGTAGGACGGGCCGTCAGCGGGTCACCGGAATCCGGGGCGCCGGCGCCTCGGCGGCCGGGCGGCGGTGCCGGGCGGCCTCCGCCGTCTCCTGCCGCGCCCCCTCCGGCTGCCCGGGCCGCGCTTCGTCCTGCGCCTGTTCCCGCGCCTGCTCCCGAGCTGGGCGGCCCTCGACCTGCCGGATCTCCTTCTCCAGGTCGTCCGCCGTCGGCGCCTCCAGCATGCGCGGCACCATGACCGTCGTCACCCGGGGGACGGCCCAGTAGCTTCCGGTGCGCTCGCCGTACCAGACCATCCAGCCGGGCGTCCTGGCCGCCAGCGCCCGCGCGGCGTTCCTGCCCTCGGTGATCTCGTCCGCCATGCCGATCCTCCCGCTCGCCGTACTTCCGGGAACGCGCCCTCTACCCAGACACGGACGGCTCAAGCCCCCGGCGGCCCAAGCACCGGCGGACGACGGGATAGGCATGGCCCGGTTAATGCGTTCCCCAAGAGGGGCCAGGAAAGGTAAGCATTTTCGGAGAAATCCTGGATACGTGTCATTTGTCTGGCTGGCTGGTATGTTTGAAGCAGTCCAGTCTCCGCCCCTGAGAGACCGGGCGGCCCGCACCGGCGTCGCACCCGGGTGCCCGCCTCCGGCGATCACCCGCAGGCCGGAACCCCTTGAGAGACAGGGGTTTCCCGCGAACCGGGACCGTTCGGGACACCTCTCCAGAGATCGCCGCGAAGCCCTACATCTTTACCTATTTGCCACAATCTGGCGTACAAGTGGGATTGCCGGATGGACTCGCATACCATCGACCGTCGCGCATTACCGGGACCTGACACTCCGCCGGGTAGCGTCGTTCAAGACAGTACGCCCGAAAAATATGGATGAAGGCGCGTATATGACAACGCAGCAGCTCGAGATTACTGTGAGCGATCACCAGCCGGCCGTCGTGGTCGCGCTGCGCGGTGAACTCGACATCGCCAGCGGGGACACGTTCCGGAGGGCGATCGGGAATCTTGTCCGCCAGGGTCGCGTGAAGATCGTGGTGGACGCGTCCGGTCTGCGGTTCTGCGACTCCAGTGGCCTGGAGGCGCTGCTGGACGCCCGGGACGACATCCAGAAGGCCGTCGGTTCGATGCGGCTCACCGGAGTTCACGGCATCTTGAAGATCGTCCTCGAGGCGACCCGGCTGCGCGACACGTTCATCATCGACGGCACGCCCGTCGAGGCGGTCGCCGCCATGGTGGTGACGGCCTCGCGCGACGTGTCCATGGTCTGACCGTTTGACCGCCGGCCTCCGCCCCACGTCGGGGCGGGGGCCTCTGACCGCCCCGATGCGGTCGTTTGTGCCGGTCAGGTCCGGGTACGCGCGTCCGGGGGAACGCCCCCATGTCGTTCAGGGGGAGGAACACGGACATGGATCAGTCCCGCGTACCCGTGCTGGAGGCGCTCGCCGCCTATCGCCGGCGGGGAGACCTCAACTTCACGCCTCCCGGCCACAAGCAGGGGCGGGGGGTGGACCCACGGGTCCTGGAGGTCCTGGGCGAAGACCTCTTCCGGGACGACGTCATGGTCATGAACGGCCTGGACGACCGGCTGCAGAGCAACGGCGTGCTCGAAGAGGCGCAGCAGCTCATGGCGGAGGCCGTCGGCGCCGAGAAGGCGTTCTTCTCCACCTGCGGCAGCTCCCTGTCCGTCAAGAGCGCCATGCTCTCCGTGGCCGGACCGGGGGAGAAACTGCTGGTCGCCCGCAACTCCCACAAGTCGGTCATCTCGGCGCTGATCCTCAGCGGCGTCGAGCCCGTCTGGGTGCACGGTGACTGGGACGGCGATCTCCACATGTCGTATCCGCCCACGCCGCAGGCGGTGGAGGAGGCGTTCAAGGCCGCCCCCGACGCCAAGGGCGTCATCGTCGCCAGCCCGGTGGACTACGGCACCTGCGGCGATCTCGCGGGCATCAAAGAGGTGTGCCACAGGTACGACCGGACGTTCATCGTGGACGAGGCGTGGGGCGCCCACCTGCCGTTCCACGAGAATCTGCCCACGTGGGGCATGGACGCCGGGGCGGACGTGTGCGTGACGAGCGTCCACAAGATGGGCAACGGACTGGAGCAGAGCTCGGTGTTCCACCTCCAGGGCAACCGGGTGGACCCGGCCGTGCTCAAGGCGCGTGAGGACCTGCTCGGCACGACCAGCCCCTCGACGCTGATCTACGCGGCCCTCGACGGCTGGCGCAGGCAGATGGTGGAGCGCGGCAAGGACCTGCTCGACCGTGCGCTGGAGCTCGCGGAGTCGGCCCGCGGGGAGATCGACAAGATGCCCGGCCTGTGGGTGCTGAGCAAGGAGAACACCGGGGCCTTCGACGTCGATCCGCTCAAGATCGTGATCGACGTGTCGGAGCTCGGCGTCGACGGCTACCACGCCTCCGACTGGCTGCGCGAGCGCTGTCACGTCAACTTCTCGCTGAGCGACCACCGCCGGGTCAGCGCCGAGATCACCGTCGCCGACAGCGAGCAGACGGTCGGCGTGCTGCTCGACGCGCTGCGCGCCCTGTCGTCGGCCTCCGACCTGCCGCCGGCGGCCAGGATCGACGTGCCCGAGCCGGGCGAGCTGGAGCTGGACATCGCCATGCTGCCCAGGGACGCGTTCTTCGGGCAGGTCGAGATCGTGCCCACCGGTCAGGCGGTGGGCCGGATCGTGGCCGAGATGGTCACGCCGTACCCGCCCGGCGCGCCCGCCCTGTGCCCGGGCGAGCGCATCACCAAGCCGGTGCTGAGCTACCTGACCAGCGGGCTCGAAGGCGGCATGAGCATCCCGGACGTGAGCGACCCCAGCCTGAAGACGCTGCGCGTCGTCGCGGAGTGAGGGTCAGGCCCAGCAGGAGGCGGTCGTCTGCGTCATAAGCAGCTCGGTCACCTCACGCAGGCGGCCGTGCCGGGCGTACGCCGCCCGCTGACGAGCCGCCCCCGATCCGCTGTGCCGTACGCGGTCGAGCTGGAGGGTCAGCGGCGCCCAGTCGCCGTTCTCCTCCAGCACCGGCCGCACGTGCTCCAGCAGGCGGTCCACCAGGCGCCAGGCCGGCACGCGGGTTCCGGCTAGCAGGTCGAGGGCGTGGCCGTCCACGCCGTCGCGGGCGGCCCGCCAGTAGGCCGCATGCAGCAGGGTGTCCTCGACGTCGGGGGCGGGCACGCCGGCCCGCACGTCCCGCAGCGCCGTCTCGGCCAGCCCCCGTACGAGCCCGGCGAGCAGCACGGCCTCGCCGGCGGTCGGGCACACGTCGGCCGCGCGGATCTCCAGCGTCGGCACGTGGTCGGACAGGCGGACGAGCCAGTAGATCATCCCCCGGTCCATGATCGAGCCCCCGGCCAGCATGCCGTCGACGAGACTCTCGTAGTGGCGGAGCGACCGGAAGAACGGCGGCGGCTGCGCGCTCGGCCATCGGCCCATCATCAGCGCCCGCCAGCTCGCGTAGCCGGTGTCGCGGCCGTCCGCGATCGGCGAGTTGGCCGTGAGCGCCTGCACGACCGGGAGCCAGGGCCGCAGGTGGTTGCTGACCCGCAACGCCTCCTCGCGGTCCCCGATGCCCACGTGGATGTGGCAGCCGCACACCCCCTGGCCCCGCATGACGGCCCCGAACTCGCGGTGCATGGCGTGGTAGCGGGGGCACGACGACAGGGGCGGCACTCCCGCGTTGCCGTCCAGGGGCGTGCCGCAGGCGAGGAGTCCGAGCCCCGCGCTCGCGGCGGCCCCGGCGGCGGCGCGCCGCATCTCGAGCAGGTCGCCGTGCAGGTCCGCCAGGGTGACGTGCACCGCGCTGTTGCTCTCCAGTTGGAACTGTGTCAGTTCGAACACCAGCCGGTCCGCCCCCGCCCCGGCCGCCCGCTCGCGGATATCCCGCGCCGCCGGGACGACCCGTCCGGTTCGCGGGTCGACGAGCAGGAACTCCTCCTCGACCCCGAGCGTGAGCGTCGCCGAACTCACGGTTGCCTGCGCGACGAGGGAGGGTCCGTGCACGGTGTCGAACTGGACCTCCCTTGTCACGTCCGGCATGAGCGATCTTCTTTGGAGGAGGGTCCAGTCGGTCAATCCCCCATTCCCCCGGACCATGAGGCGAAAAACCACAAATGGCGTTTCTTGACCCTCCATCCGTACGCCCCTGCCCCGCGGCGTCCCTGCCCTAGACTGGCACCGTCTCCCCCCGCCCCCGCAGTCCCCGTTCGCAGCGTCCCCCGTTCTCAGCGTCCGCCGAGGTGTGTTCGTGACCGCCGCCGTCCTACTGACCCCCGTGTCCGCCCCTGTCGCCGACCACGTGCTGGTCGTCGCGCTCGACGGCGCCCTGGACTACACGAACGCCGAGCGGCTGCGCCAGGACATCGAGGTGGCCCTGGGCGAGGAGCGGCGCGAGCTGATCCTCGACCTGAGCCCGCTGAACTTCTGCGACTCCACGGGCATCCGCATCCTGCTGTCGGTGCGGAAGCTGCTGCAGGAGCGGAAGGGCGCCGTGACGCTGGCGGGCCTGAACCCGCGGCTCGCGAGGATCTTCAGGACCACCGGGCTGATCAACGCCTTCGCCGTCGCGCCGGACCTCGCGGAGGCCGTCGAGATGGTCGGCGCGCGGTCGACCCCCAGGTGAAGGCATCGGACGAGTAACGAGACGGTAGCCTCGGAGATACCGGGCGGCAGACCCAGCCGGAAGGCAGCGGCGAGGAGGACAGGTGGTGGATCACCGCCGGCAGTGGCCGATTACGGATGATCTCGCGACACTGCGCGAGAACATCCAGCGGTACGCCGTGCAGGCGGGCCTCACCGGCCCCCGGCTGGACGACCTCGTCATCGCCGCCAACGAGGCCGCCATCAACGTGCTGGAGCACGGTGGCGGAGCCGGCACGCTGGCGATCTCGTGCGACGGCGGCGTGCTCGCCGTCGACGTCGCCGACCATGTCGGCGTCCTGCCGCCGGGCGCGGTGCCGGGCGAGCGGCCCGGCGGTCGCGCCGACCGCGGCTTCGGCCTGTGGCTCATGGGCGAGCTGTGCGACTCGGTGACCATCGACCAGATCCCCGGTCAGTCGACCGTCCGGCTGTCCATGCGGGTGAACGAGGGCGATCCGGCCACCGGCGGGAGCGCCGCCTCCCTGCGCGGCGCTCACTCCGCCTGAGCGGGCGACGGCCCGTCGCGGACCCAGGAAAGCATCCCGGCCGGCCCTGGTTCGGCTCCGGTTGCGCCCCGGTTGGCCCAGGGCATCGTCCCGATCCCGTAAACCTGGTCTCCAGGGCTCTCCGGCCGCCTTAACCTGGGTCCGCGACCACCTCCTCACGGCTGCTGGACGGCTACCTGAGGAATGCCCATGACGCGGCGGCAACCGCGATCAGGGCGCAGAGGCGGATGGTCCGGGGTGTGCTGTCGACCACGTCCCGGACCGCTCTGGCCACCTCGCCGATCCACGAGCCGAACTCCGGGTCGTGAATCCGCCCTTCGATACGGCGTCCCGCGCTCCCGCGGGGCCTGATAGCAGTCATCGGGGCCCCCTCCCCATATGCGCTGTCCGAGAGCGATGTCCCGGACATTCGATCGGCCCGATCAGGAATCCGTTCCCGGCCGGTCCGAAGCGCGCCATGGGCGGAATCCCCGCCGCAGTCGCGCCGCCGACCCGGTAGGAGGGATTCCGGACCATTTCCCCGATGTTCACAGGTGACCCAGGGTGCACGCAACGAAAACGAGCGGCATTCGAGGATCCGTACGAAGAGTGACGTTCAGATCACAGCTTGCGATAGCTTTTTATCCTGATTTGTCCGGCGACGCGTAGTTGTGTGTCCGTTTTGTCCGCGGCCCTTTCCGGAATTTTGGGTCAGCGCGCGACACGCCGTCATTTGTCTCTGAGGACGGCATCGGACGGCATATCCGGGCGCTCCGCGACGCCCTGGACAGGGCGCACGGAACCGCATGCGGATGGGGGATGCCGGAGACGATGTTACCGAAAGTGACGCCGCCGTCACGCATTCCGCGTAGGTGGCGCGGTCAGGCGCCGAGGTCGCGTACGGCGTTCTCCAGGCAGCGGGTGAGCGTCTCGACCCGCTCCTCGGTCACCGGCTCGTCGCTGTGGGCCTCGGGCAGGTCCGCGCGGCGCGCCACCACGAGCTTGCGGTGCCTCTCGTCGATCTCGTCGATCGGCAGCACGAGGCACTCGCCCCGCACGAAGACCAGCGCGACGTCCGGGTCGGCCGACTCCAGCAGCCGGCGGACGCAGTCGGGATCGAGCAGCGCCATCGCGCCTCCCTCTCGGCCGGCGTTCACGGACGCGTGCCCACGCCCGTCGTGACCTCCTTGACCCGCTCCCGGCCCGAGTCGGGCGCGAGCGGCGGGGTCTGCATGCCCGCACCACGCCGCATGCCCTCGATCACCGCGCGCAGGGCGTCCACCGCGCTGTGCCGCGGCCGCCAGCCCAGTTCCTCACGGGCACGAGTGGTGTCCATGATCGGGATCTGCAGGACCATCTCCACCATGCCGGGCGAGGCCGGGATCAGCCGCAGGTGCCAGCCCGCCGACACGGCCGTACGCACCACCGTGGCCGGGAGGGGCACCCGCCGGGCGCCGAGCAGGTCCGCCAGCACGGCGGGGTCGATCAACGGGTCGGCGGCCAGGTTGAACGCCCCCCGCACATCGCGGGTGAGCGCCAGCCGGAACGCCTCGCCGGCGTCCCGCGAGTGCAGCGCCTGGAACCGCAGGCGCGGCATGTCCGGCACGAACGGGATCAACTCCGGCCGCACCAGCCGCTGCGGCAGGAACGGCCCGGCGAACAGCCGTCGCTGCTCGGTCGCGGACTCCTCCTTGAAGATGAACCCCGGCCGCATCCGCACCACGCGGATGTCCGGGTGGTCGCGCTCGAAGATGTCGAGCACGCGCTCGACGTAGGCCTTCTCCCGGCCGTACGCGGCGTTCGGCCAGCCGTGGGTCGGCCAGGACTCGTCGACGGGCGGGTCCTTGGGCCCGGGCGAGTACGCCCCCACGGACGAGGAGTGGACGAGGACCGAGACCCCGGCCCGGGCTGCGGCGTCGAAGACGCGCGTGCTCCCGAGCACGTTGGACCTCCACGTGGTGACCGGGTCGTGGGTGGGCTGGAACAGCCAGGCCAGGTGCACGACCGCGTCGGCGCCGGCGAAGATCGGGTCGAGGTCGTCCCGGAAGACGTCGGCCGTACGCCATTCCGTCTTCGCCGGGCGCCAGTCGGGCATCCGGCGGGCCACCCCGACGATCGAGGTCACGCTGGTCTCGGACTCGAGGGCGGTGAGCACGCTCGTGCCGACGTTCCCGCTCGCACCAATCACGACAACTCGCATGAAGTACTCCGTTTCCGGACACATGCCGATGCAAACCGGTCACCGGCCGCGTACTGGCCCACTCCCCGGCACAGCGGCGAACATGCGGGAGCTCCAGATTTCCCCTGGGACAATGCGGGGGAATCAGTGGTGGCGCGGGAATACCGCTACCTAGGAGGATTAAGTTCTCAATCTGGTCAGAGAGGCGGAGTAGCGGAGATGGCTCAGATCGTCGGTGGCGGACGCCCCGTCAATGACGCCGAGCGAAGGGTCATCGCGCACCTGCGGGACAACGCCCCTGACGACTGGCTGCTACTGCACAACATCGAGGTGCCGCGCGGCGCCGACCTGTTCGAGGTGGACGTGGTCGTGCTCACCGGCCACTCCCTCGTGGTGATCGACGTGAAGGGGGCCAGGGGCCGGTTCGAGGTGTCGGGCACCCGGTGGTTCCCCCAGCACCGGGAGGCGTTCGGCTCCCCGGTGGCCAAGCTGCGCGGCACCGCGCGGGCGCTGAAGGGCCTGCTGATCGAGGAGCACCGCGAGCTGGAGCGGTTGTACGTCGACAACGTGGTGGTGCTGACCGCCCCCGGAGCCGTCCTCGTCGACCCCAGCGGCCGCGACGCCCGCCACGTCACCACCATCGCCGGGCTCATCCCCATGCTCAGCGACGTGTCCCGGGTCAGGCACGGATGCAGCCGGGACGCCGCGCCGTACCGGACCGCGATCATCGAGGCGCTGAACGGCACCGTGCGCCGCTCGACCGCGCCGCCGCGCTTCGGCAACTGGGAGGTGGAGGAGCAGCTGGGCGGCGACAGCCGGGTCACGGAGTATCGCGCCGTCAACGCGACCGCCCCGACCAGCGGGACCGTGCTGCTGCGGGTCTACCGCGCCGACCCGCTGGCCGAGCAGCGGCGGCGGGTGGCCGAGCAGCGCCGGATCGCCAACGCCTACCAGTCGCTCGCCAAGATCCCGCCGCATCCCTGCGTCGTACGCTCACGGGACTTCTTCGCCATCGACGACGAGAGCCGGTTCGTGCTCGTGCTCGACGACGTGCACGGGCAGGCCCTGCACCTGCACCTGACCGGGCGGAAGCTGGGCATCGACGCCAAGCTCGGCGTGATGGAGGACATGCTGGACGGCCTCGCCCACGTCCACGCCAACAACGTCATCCACCGGGCGCTGACCCCCGCCTGCGTGCTCGTCACCGACGACGGCAACGCGATGCTGACCGGTTTCGACTACGCCAAGCCCGGCCCGCGCAAGCACACGGTGGCCAACGAGCTGCCGAACATCCTCGACGTCCACTACGTCGCCCCCGAGTGCCGGGCCCGCCCCGACCGGATGACCCCCGCCGCGGACGTGTACTCGGCCGGCGTGATCGCCTTTCAGCTCCTGACCGGCGAGCTGCCCATGCCCGGCGTGGACGCCGAGCCGGACGCAGGCGGCGTCGCCCCCGAGGTCATGGACCTCGTACGGCGGATGCGCGACGCCACGCCGGCCAAGCGCCCGGACGCGGTCACGGCCCTCGCCGAGCTGCGGGTGGCCCGCGACGCCCAGCCCCGGCGGCGCGCGCCGTTCGGCGGCAGGCTCAGGAACGCCCTGCGCCGCCTGTCCCGCCCCGCGCACCGATGATCCGGGGGGTTGTCCCGGCCTCCCGGCCCGGCCGGGAGGCCGATCGACGTCGATGACGGGACCTTCGTCCCTAACCCGTCCGCCGGTCGATCCCGCAGGCTTGCAGCATGAAGCTCGACTCGGCCGGCCTGGAGATCCTCAGCGGAGGAGAATGCCTGGATCTGCTGGCCTCCGCCCCCATCGGCAGGATCGTCTTCACCGATCGCGCCCTCCCCGCCGTCCAGCCGGTCAACTTCTGCCTGCTCGACGGGAACATCGTCATCCGCACCGCCGCCGGGTCCAAGCTCGCCGCCGCGGCACGCAACGCCATCGTCGCCTTCGAGGCCGACGACTTCGACGTCTCGTGCCGTACGGGATGGTCGGTGACCGCGGTGGGTCCGGCCCGCGCGGTCTCGGAACCGGAGGAGATCGCCCGCCTGTCGGCGCTGCCGCTCACGCCGTGGGTGCCCGGGAACCGCGACCACTTCATCATCATGGCCCCCGAGCAGATCTCCGGCCGCCGGCTCAGCAGGTAGCGCCGGGGCGGACCTTGGTCACGATCCTGCCGGGACCGTCGGCGATGATTGAGAGGTGCGTGCCCGTCCCGTCTCCCCGTCCCTGCTCGTGGAGGAACTCGCCGATCTGATCGCCGCCAGGCCGCGCGACGCATGGGTGCGCGTCGCCGTCGACGGCGCTCCCCCCGCCGAGCCGGGACGGCTCGCCGGGGATCTGGTGGAACCGCTGCGCCTGCGCGGCCGGGACGTCCTGCGGGTGCCCGCGGCCGGGTTCCTGCGCCCGGCCTCGCTGCGGCTGGAGTTCGGCCGGACCGACCCCGACGTGTTCCACGACGAGTGGCTGGACGTGAACGGCCTCCGCCGTGAGGTGCTCGGGCCGCTCGAGCCGGGCCGTACGGGCCGGGTGCTGCCCTCACTGTGGGACAGCGTGCGCGACCGGGCCACCCGCGCGGACTACGTGACGCTGAAGCCGGGCGGGGTGGTGCTGGTCGACGGCGCGCTGCTGCTCGGGCGCGGCCTGCCGTTCGACCTGACCGTCCACCTGTCCTTGTCGGCCGCCGCGCTGGCCCGCCGCACGCCGCCCGGGGAGCGCTGGACGCTGCCCGCCTACGAACGGTACGAACGCGAGGCGGACCCGGCGCGGGCCGCGGACGTGGCCGTCCGCGTCGAGGACCCGCGCCACCCCGCCATGCTCACTGTCTGAAGGTGAGCACGGTCTCTAGAGCCCGTACGCCTCCAGCAGGCGCAGCCACACCTCGCTGACGGTCGGGTAGGCCGGGACGGCGTGCCACAGGTCGTCGAGGGTCACTTCGGCGGTGACCGCGATCGTCGCGGCGTGCAGCAGCTCGGCCGCCCCGGGTGCCACGAACGTCACGCCGAGCAGCACCCGGCGGCGCTCGTCGACCACCGCCTTGGCCCTGCCCCGATAGCCGTCGCCGAGCAGGTAGCCGCCGGCCACCTGCTCCATGTCGTACTCCACCACCCGCACGTCGAAGCCCTCCGCGCGGGCCTGCGCCTCGGTGCGGCCCACCGCGCACACCTGCGGATCGGTGAAGACCACCTGCGGCGCCCCGGCGCGGTCCGCGCGGTCGCGCATCCCGGGCCGGTCGTCCGCCTCGCCGCGGGCCCGGGCGGCGACCACGTCCGCGGCCACCCGCGCCTGGTACTTGCCCATGTGCGTGAGGAGCGCGAGGCCGTTCACGTCCCCGATCGCGTAGAGCCAGCCGTCCGCCACGCCGGTGGCCCGCATGCTCTGGTCCACCTCTATCGGGCCGGACTCCGGCAGCCCCACCGAGGCCAGGCCGAGGCCGTCCGTGGCGGCCCGGCGGCCGGCCGCGACCAGGATCTCGTCGGCCGTGACCGTCCCGCCGCTCGCGAGGCGCACCAAGACCTCGCCGCCCGGCTCCGGCCGCTCGACCTTCTCCGCGCTCTCGTGCATGCGGACGTCGATCCCCTGGGCGGCCAGCGACCGTGCGACCATCTCCCCGGCGAAGGGCTCCGTACGTCCGAGCAGCTCGCCGCCCCGGACGAGCATCGTGACCTCCTTGGCCCCGAGCCCCCGCATGGCCTGGGCCATCTCGCACGCGACCACGCCGCCGCCGATCACCACGAGCCGGTCCGGTACGGAACGCACACCGGTGACCTCACGGTTCGTCCACGGCCCCGCCGCGGCGAGACCGGCCACGGGCGGGATCACCGGGCGGCTCCCGGCGGCCAGCATGACGGCGTGGTTCGCCACGAGCGTGCGGGTGCCGCCGTCGGCCGTCGCGACCTCGACCCGCCGGGGACCGGCGAGCCGTCCGGTGCCGCGTACGAGCGTCACGCCCGCCGAGTCGAGCCAGCGCGCCTGCCCCGCGTCGTCGTAGTGCGACACCACGTCGTCGCGCCGGGCCAGCACCGCGGCGGCGTCGATCGGGCCGCCGAGCCGCAGCCCCGTGACCCGGCCCACCTCACCCGCGAGGTCCACCGGCCGCAGGAGTGCCTTGCTCGGCATGCAGGCCCAGTAGGAACACTCCCCTCCCGCCAGCTCGCTCTCCACAATGACGGTGCTCAGACCGGACGCGGCCACCCGTCCCGCGGCGACCTCACCCGTCGAACCCGCACCCACCACGATCACATCGAAGACGTCCACGGGCTCCACCCTGTCATCCCCGCGGTCGTGAGGTGGAGACGAGCCCCCCTTCATAGGCGGCGATGACCAGCTGGGCCCGGTCGCGCGCGCCGAGCTTGGCGAGCAGATGGCCGATGTGGGTCTTCACGGTGGCCGTGCTGACATGGAGGTTCGCGGCGATCTCCAGGTTGGACAGGCCGCGTGCGACGAGCGTCAGCACCTCACGCTCCCTGATGGTGAGGCCGTCGAGCAGGGGTCCGGATCGAGGCCGGTCGGCGGCGGTCCGGGCGAACTGGGCGATCAGCCGCCTCGTCACGCTCGGCGCCAGCAGCCCCTCCCCCGCGGCGATGACGCGGATCGCGGCCAGCAGGTCGGCGGGCGGGGTGTTCTTCAGCAGGAAGCCGCTCGCCCCGGCCCGCAGCCCCGCGTAGACGTACTCGTCGAGGTCGAACGTGGTGAGGATCAGCACTCTGGTGCCGAGGCGCTCGGCGCAGATGCGCCGGGTCGCCTCGATGCCGTCCATGCCGGGCATGCGCACGTCCATCAGCACGACGTCGGGGCGTTCCGCGCGGGCCAGTTCGACGGCCCGTGCCCCGGTGCCCGCCTCGCCGACCGCCACCAGCCCCGGCGTGCTGTCGACCAGCAGGCGCAGGCTGCCGCGCAGCAGTTCCTGGTCGTCGGCGAGCAGCACCCGGATCGGACCCGGCTCGTTCATCTCCCCTCCTCCCGCAGCGGCAGGCGGGCACGCACGC